>CALMZW010000253.1 GCA_937870605.1 uncultured Synergistaceae bacterium | reverse complement strand
ATCCAGCCGCCCATAAGGACAGCTGCTATCGCGTTCATCGTGTTGTAGCCGAAGTTGAATCCGACGCCGAATGCCGCCTGGGTCGTGACGGTGCTTGCGACCGGCGCCGCGATAGGCGTCACGATGCCCTTGATGGAGATTGCGCCGATGAAGAGCACGAGCGCCGGGGAAAGAATGTTGCCGAGCCGGTCGACGACAGCCGTCCGGTTCAGGCAGACGTAGGCGTTCAGTGCGAAGAAGACGGCGAGCGTGACGGCGATGTGCGTCTGCGGGAAGAAGGGCAGGATGGACATCTCATGCGTCGCCGAGGCGACGCGGGGAAGAATGAAGACCGGGCCGACGACCAGCATCAGGATGGCTCCGAAGACCTTGCCCCAGAAGGGAGTCAGAATTTCCCCCGCCATGTGGGCGATGCCGACGCGATCCTTGGCCATTGCGAGGTACCCCAGATACGCGATGATCGTGTTGACGCAGAAATACCCGAACCCTGCGATGAGCCAGAGCGACCCGGTATCGAAGCCGAGTTTCCCGGGGAAGATGATGTCCCCCACGCCGAAGTGCGCGCTGAACAGCGCGAGACCTATGGTGAGAATGCCGGTCAACTGCAGATCCTGCCGCGACATTTTCTCTTTTCCCTCCCTCTCTATGCGGTTCTATGCCGTGAAAGAAAAAACCGTCCCGGATCCCATCGTTGCGAACCGGTCGCCGAAGGCCGCGTAGATGGCCGCCTGCGCGCGGAACCCCGTGCAGTGCCCCGCGGCCACGAGTGACGGCGAAAACTCCGACATTGCCGCGACGGTCTTCGCGATCCGTTCTTCCGAAGCCTCGACGAGATGCAGTCCGCCGATGATTCCCGCGACGCGTTCGCCGGGCCGGACGGAATGTTTCAGGATGTTGACGATTCCGGCGTGGCTGCATCCCGTGACGATCACCGTCCCGCACCCTTTCACGCGCGCCTCGATCGCGATGTCGTCGGGCATCGTATCGGGAACGACCCGCCCGTTGGCGTCGATCGTGGAGAGCGCGATGCCGACCTCCTCGAAGTCGGACACACGCGGAACCTCGCCGGTCGTCGTAAGTCCCGGCATCAGTTGCATCGGTCCGACGACCGGGAAGAGGCATCCCCCGGCGGCGTGAACATCCGCCGGTTCGTCTCCCTGCATCACGCCGACGTGCCGAAAGAAAGGCGCGGTGATGAAGTTCGGCCGGAACAGCGACGGATGCGCGATGACGGGAACGTCCCGTTTGCCGATCGCCCGCAGGATTTGGGCGAGCCCCTGCGTGTGGTCGTAGTGGCAGTGCGTGAGCACCACGGCATCGGTCTGCGCGAGCGGGATGTTCAGCTTTCCGATGTTGTAGAGCAACGCGTCGGGATTCTGTCCCACATCGACGAGAATCCGCCGTCGTTCGTTCGCGGCCGTCGCCTCCAGCCAGAACGAGACTCCATGTTGTCCCAGAAGCGGGCTTTCATACGGGACGCTGTCTTCCGCAAGTACGGTTACTTTGAGTGAATCCAGCATACACTCACCTCCCGGGCAGTATTATGACAAAATTGCGTCTTTTCTGTCAAAACAGAATCGAGGGGATTCTCCGCGCCGGAGTATTCGTCCGGTCGGATTTTTCCCGAAACGGTAATGCTACATCTCGAGAATCGTTCCCACGCCCGCCCAGTCGACGTCTTCGGCTTTC
>CALMZW010000252.1 GCA_937870605.1 uncultured Synergistaceae bacterium | reverse complement strand
TGCTCCCGATGTTTTTCGGGGTGGACGGCGTCTACCTGTCCTTCCCGTTCGCGGACATCGGCGGCGGATTGCTGAGCCTCGCGATGCTCCGGAGGCAATTCCGGGTGCTGCGGCTCGGAGCGGAATCGACCCGTCCGTCGCCCCTTTCCGGAGAGCGGGACGCGTCGTCCGAAACACCCGCGTCGTGCGACCCGAAAGCGTGAACCTGGAAGCATCGCGCGCCGTGAGGCGTTTATGCTATTGTATCCGTGGCCGGAACGCTTCTTTCCGGCCGCAGGGGAGGCCCGCGTGACCTGTGCGCTGATCGTCGCCAATGTCGTTCTGAGCGTCCTGTCGAACGTCTGCATCCGCTTCGGGATGATGTCCTTCCGGGCGGAGATGCGCGGCGTCCTGCGGCACATGATGCGCACGCCGCTGATCTATGCGGCGCTGGCGTGTTACGGCGGGGCCTTCGTGACCTACAGCCTGCTGATGACCCGGATGCGGCTCGGCGTCGTGTACCCGTTCATGATGGGGCTGAACGCCGTGAGTCTGGCCGCGTTTGCGGCGTGTTTCCTCGGGGAGCGGCCGACGGCGCGGCGGATGGCGGGAATCGCCCTCGTGATCGCCGGGGTCTGGTGTCTTGGTTCGTGAGCGGAAAACCGGAGGGAATGTATGGCTGAACTGTCCGTTGTGATCCCGGTGTTCAACGAGGCCGAACAGATCGGCGCGACGCTCTCGGCCGTCCGGGAGGCGTTGCGGGCGTGCGACGACGTGAACGCGGCCTTCGTGCTCGTGGATGACGGCTCCTCCGACCGCACGTGGGACGCGATTTCGGGCCTCGCGGCGAATGCGGCCGATGTGCGCGGAATCCGCCTGAGCCGCAATTTCGGCAAGGAGGCGGCCCTGTGCGCGGGGCTCGACGCCGCGCGCGCGTCGGACGCGGACGCGTGCCTCGTGATGGACGCCGACTTGCAGCACCCGCCGGAGTGCATCCCGCGAATGGTGGCGCTGTGGCGCGAGGGGTGCGACGTCGTCGAGGGGGTCAAGGCGTCGCGCGGCAGGGAGCGCCTGCTCTACAGATGGCTTGCGCGCGCGTTCTACGGCGTGATCGGGAGGCTCTCCGGCTTCGATTTCGACGACGTGTCCGACTACAAGCTGCTCGACATGAAGGTCGTCCGCGCCTGGGGGAAGATGGGCGAGAGCCGGACGTTCTTTCGCGGCATGACGGCCTGGCTGGGGTACCGGCGCGCCGCCGTCCCGTTCGACGTGGCGGAGCGAAAGACGGGGCGCAGCGGCTGGTCCGCGTTCCAGCTGCTCCGGCTCGCGATGGATGCGATCTCTTCGTTTACGTCCGCGCCGCTGCATTTCGTCACGATCCTCGGGCTGCTGCTTCTGGCCTTCGCCGTTCCGCTCGGCGTCCAGACGCTGTACAACAAGCTCGCGGGCATCGCCGTCGACGGCTTCACGACGGTGATCCTGCTGTTGCTGCTCATCGGAAGCACGGTCATGATCAGCCTCGGGATCATCGGCGTCTATATCGCCCGGATCTTCGACGAGGTCAAGCACCGCCCCCGGTATCTCGTTCAGGAGACGACACCCGCGCGAGGGCAGGGCGACTGATGTTCGGCGTCGTTTACATCCTCGTCTGCGTCTCGTTCGGGTACGCGTTCGTCCGCGAGATGCTGCCGCAGTTGTGGGGTCCGGAACTCGAGGCGCATCGCCTGCTCCTCCGCCGCTCCGAAGCGGAAGCAGGCGGCCCTTCGGAGACCTCGTCTCCGCTGAAGCGGTGGATGATCGTCCTGCCGGCCTCCTATGTCGCCGGAACGCTCATCGTCACGTGGTGCGTCTACCTGACGGCCTACGCCCTTCGCGGAACCGGAGACGCGCTGTTTTGGGCGAACGTCCTGACGATGCCCTTCTTCGCGGCCGTTGTCGTCGCGTGGCGGATGCGGCGGCGTCCGGCCGTCGCGCCCGGGGGAGCGATGCGCGACCTTCGCGATTCCGGACCCGAGATCGGGGTCGTCGTCGCAAGCGCGCTGCTGATCGGTGCTCTCGATGTCCTCACGTTTTTCTCAAGAGACGGGAACCTCGCGCTCGGACTGTCGGCGTTCGGCGATCTCGTGACGCATGTGTCGATGATTCGTTCCTTCTCGCTCGGAAGCAACTTTCCGACCGAATACGTCTTCTTCGCGGACGGAACAGTCCGATATCACTTCATGTTTCAGTTTCTTGCCGGGAATCTCGAATTCCTCGGCCTTCCGCTGTTTCTCGCATTCAATCTCCAGAGCGTCCTGTCGTTTGTCTCGATGGTAATGCTGCTTTTCGCTCTGACCGTGGCGTTTTGCGGCAGTCGACTTGCGGGGGCGCTCGCGTGCGTTCTCGCGTTCTTCCGGAGTTCCTTCGCGTTCTTCACGTTCGCCCGCGACGCCGGATCGTTCTCGGACCTTCTGCACCGGATCGCGACGGTGAACCGG
>CALMZW010000251.1 GCA_937870605.1 uncultured Synergistaceae bacterium | reverse complement strand
AAACACGTCACATCCTCGGCGCGTCCCGCCACAAAGCCACAATTAGCCGTCTCTGCAAGATCCTTTGTGTTCGTCATTCCATTAGGATTCACCAAGAAGATCATTTTCGCAGACGCCACGGAACCTTCGACGATGCACTGTGACAACGCTTCGAGGGAAGCAAGATCACCGAGATATTCTTCAACGTAGCTTCGGCCATAATCCAGCCCGTCAACCCTGACGAAACGCACAGGTATCCACGGACACGCCGCAACCGGATACGTGCCGTAGGAGTTCGGAATGGGGATTCCCTTTGCTTCCTGCTGAATCTTGAACACGTCGCCATCACGTTTGACATAGGTGAATACCGCGACGTTCTTCAGATCCTTTGATTCTCCGTTCGCGTCAATCTGCGAGACAACGGCTTTCGGAAGCAAGGAAGCGGCAACTTCTTCCCTGACGATTATTTCCATGACGCTGCCGGAAGGATCACGGCGCACTACGTACTGATCCAAATGAAAGCATCGTGCGTTGCCTTTCGTCGGAATATGAAACAACGCATTGCCGCCGACGATAAGGTGCTTTATCCCCTCGAATACAACCGTCCTGTCCGTCGAAGAGCCGACATCACCCATGACAAGCTGTTCGATTTTCGACAATCCCTCTTCGATTTCCGTCTTGAATTTCTCGTCCTGTTCCCGTTCGAGAATCAGGTTGTCCACCCTCAGCCGGAAGAAGGGCATGTTCGGAGGAAGCAGCGCAAGCAGGAGCTTTGCGGCGAGATTGTTTACGCCGCGTGCTCCTGCCGACTGGAACGGGGTTTTGTATGTCGCCGTCGGTTCCTTGTGTTCGGGAATGAGAGAGGGGATTGTGAGCTTGGAACAGTCGTACGCCCGGAGAAGGAAGGGTGTTCTGTGTATTTCTAGTTCGCGATACCGCTTTTCAATGAAACCGGACGGCATGATTTTATGTCCTGCTGATCGTCAGTCCGGGGTTCGCAGAGACGCTTTTCTTTTTTGCGGTGGCAATGCTTTTTGTTTCGAGTCCTCCGCGATTCTTAAACTGATTTAAAGCCCCGATGCCGGCAGAACATATAAGGGTGTTCTGAATAGCAGAAGTAGGAAGTTCCCCGTTAGCCCACGGTGTGTATCGTCGCGGTCGCGGTCTGTACGGTTCAGGTTTTTCCACAATATCCTTCTGCGTTCGGAACATCTGCGTTCCACGTCGGTTTGCCTTGCTTCTGTACTTGCCGGTTGAAATGTCGTTCGGGTCTTCGACAACATCATTTGTTTCTTCTGGTAGTTTTTCTTCAATCGTTACCGGCGTGTCATACTTCTGCGTTGAAGGTTTAAGACACAATGGTATCAC
>CALMZW010000250.1 GCA_937870605.1 uncultured Synergistaceae bacterium | reverse complement strand
GACGGCCGGGGCAACCGGGAGCTGCCGTCCCCGCTTGCCGATGGCGGGTATATCCTCGACCTGCACGGGTCGGACCGCGACCGCGATCTCGAGGCGGAGTTCGGCGAGAAAAACGTCACGATCCGGGAATGCAACCCGGTCGGTCCCTTCCAGGTCCCGTTCGAGGTCTTCATCCCCGAAAAAACGGACGGCCTGGTCGCGGCCGAAAAGAACCTCTCCGTCTCGCGGCTCGTCGGGGGCGCGACACGGCTTCAGCCGATCACGATGCTGACCGGCCAGGCCGCCGGTGCGATCGCCGCGCTCTCCGCGCGACGGAAGGTTCAGCCGCGCGCGGTCAACCCCGTCGCGGCGCAGCTTGAACTGCTTCGCTCCGGGAGCGTGCTGTCGCTCTGTTCGTACAAGGATGTGCCTTCCGGACATCCCTTCTGGCCGGCCGTGTCCCTCGTGACCGTTCGCAAGCTGATGGATCCGGTGAGCGTCCCGTCTTCGCCCGCGGTGAAGATCAACGATCCCTATAACTTCCTGGTCCAGGCGAATCGGCTTGCCGGAGACGACAAAGGCGTGTTCGGGGTGGACCTTCCCGTTTCGGCGGCCGAGGCGCTGGCGCTATTGGAACGTGCGTTCGGAGAGAACGGAAGGCTGGCGGGCGCGCTGTTGCCGGCGAACGCGGCGGCGCCCGTGACGCGTGCGGCGTTCGTCACGGCGCTCGGGGTGTCGCTCGCAGGAAAGCTCGCGGCGAAGACGGGCGACGCTGATCGCATCTATTCCGATATCCCCGAGGCCGGCAGACTGCACACCGTTGTCGCGTCGCTGTCGCGCGCAGGCGTTCTCGGCGCGATACCGGCGACGGGCCCGTTCGAACCCGACCGGACCGTAACCCGAGGGCTCGCCGCGGACCTGGTTGTCCGCGCGATGGCGTCCCGTCCGTAGGACATGGGGGAAGTGTCCGTCCCGTATCGCCGTGCGGAAGACGGGACCGTTTCCCTGTCGCGATGCGGACTTGAACTGACACTGATCGACTGCCCCGTGAAACGGGCGGGGTTTCGTTCCTTTTTCGGCGTCTGGCTTGCCCGCGACGCGGCGAGAGATCTCCGTTTCCTTGTCGATTGCGGCCCGGCGGTCGCCTTTCCGCGAATCATGGAGGCGATACAACGTCATTCGGACGGGCGGCTCGACGCGCTGCTTCTGACGCATATCCACACCGATCATTGCGGGAGCGCCGGGAGCCTGGTCCGCGCGTTTCCGGACCTTCGAGTGATCGCGCCGGCGAAGGGGACGCCGCATCTCGTCGACCCGTCGCGCCTCATGGCCTCCAGCCGCAGCGTTCTCGGGGATCTTGTCGACGCGTACGGGGAGCAGCTCCCCGTGCCCGGAGCGAACATCGCGACGGCCGAATCGATCGAGTGCCTTCTCGTGATCCCGACGCCGGGACATGCTCCGCATCACGACGCGTATGCGTATCGTTCGGAGGGCGGCGTCGTGCTCTTTCCCGGAGAGGCGGCCGGCGTTCATCTGATGTCCGTTTCCGGCTCCCGGGACCTTCCCGACGGTTCTTCCGCAACGCCCTATCTGCGTCCCGCGACACCGCCTCGCTTCCTGCTTCCGGTTGCGCTCGCGTCACTGGACCGCCTCCGGGAGACCGGTGCGACGCTTCTGTGTTACCCTCACTTCGGTGTTTCGGCGGACCCGTCGCTGCTCGACGAGGCGCGCGCGCAGCTTCTGCTCTGGCGGGACGTCTGCAAACGGCGCCTCGACGAAGACCCGGGAGCCGCCGGCGATCCGCTCGGGAGCCTGTTGCCCTTCCTGCTCGAAGCGGACCCGCATCTCGAAGCCTATTCGCGGCTTGCGCCCGATATCCGGGAGCGGGAGAATTTTTTTATCGCCAACAGCCTGCGCGGCGTGACGGGCTGGATTCTCGAAGAAACTGCGGAACGGAAGGACCGTTGAATCCGGTGCGAAAGGGATGACGATCGTGGAATATGAAAAGATAGTGCGCGTGATGGCGCCGTGCGGGTTGAACTGCGGTGCGTGCGTCGCGTTCCGGGACGGCGAGATCCGGGAACTGAGCGAGCGGCTCGGCGCCTTGCTGGGACCGAACTTCGGCGCCTACGCCGCCCGCTTTGCGGAAAACGATCCGGCATACGAAGACTACCCCGCGTTCCGGAGATTTCTCGACGGTCTCGCGCAGGCGGCGTGCGATGGATGCAGGCATGGGAGCTGCCTCTTCTCCTCGTGCGGCGTGCAGCGCTGCGTTCGGGAAAAACACGTGGACTTTTGCTTCCGGTGCGACGAATTCCCCTGCGATCATACGGGACTTCCCCCGGCGCTCGAAGCCCGGTGGCGCGCCAACAACGAAGCGATGGGCGAATCGGACGTCGCGGAATACTACGAAGAACTCAAGAAGCGCCCGAGATACCCCTGATCACGCCGTCGGCCAGAACCCCGGGGCGTCGGTTCGGGCGTACAGGATCCGGATGAGTTCCGCGAGCGCGGGATCGGTCTGCGTCGGAAGGGTCGTCCGGAGCGATGTCCGTTCGCGGGAGATGCCGTTTTCCCGCCAGGAGCGCCCGCCGGAATTCACGTTCTGCGAGAACCCCTGCAGCCGGTCGAGCGCCTTCGCGAAGCGTGCGTCGGGCGTGGTTCCGGCCTCGAATTCGCGCCAATAGTCGAAAAGCCGCGTCCCCAGGTCCCCGGGCAGCGTCGCGAACAGGCGTTTCGCCGATTCCGTCTCGCGTTCGTCCTGCCCGGCCACCGCCTGCGCGTCATAGGCGTACGTGTCTCCGGCATAGAGTTCGACGAGGTCGTGCGTGAGCACGAGGCAGAGCACGCGGCACAGGTCCGTCTCGAAGCCGATCTCTCCCTGCAGGAGCATTGCGTGCAGCCCGAGATGCCACATGTGCTCGGCGTCGCTTTCGTGCCGGCTGCCGTCCGCGAGGTACCCCATCCGGTAGGTCGACTTCATGCGGTCCGCGAGGAACAGAAAGTCGAGGATCTTCTCCAGCCGTTCCGTGTCGGGCAGGCGGTTCGGCCGCTCCATGCCGGTCATTCGCTACTCCCTGAACGCGTCGCGCATGTTCAGTCCGGTCTGCTTCTCGAATCCGGCTCTCGTCTCACATGCGTCGAAGTCGCTGCATTCCGGGCAGCCTGCGACGTCGCGCCCGGAGGCGCATCCGCGAATCGGGCAGACGGCGCAGAATCCGATGTGCGTTCCGTCGTCGCGGCAGCCGGCGCAGTTGATCTCCTCCGGCTTCATGTCCGAGCAGTGTTGCGCGTTCCATTCGGCGGCCGTCTTCGCCCGAAGCGCGTCGTCGTCCGTCTCCATGGCGATGTGCGCGGGACACTCGCCGCATTTGAGACCGCAATATCCCCGTTGAATGTTCACTCTTGGTACCTCCTTGTGGTCGTTTGTTGTCATGCTACAGCATGCGGCGCGAGAACGCAACAACCAAAAAGAGTTTTTCGTGCGGTCCGTCCCGCGTTCGGTCCTCGCAGCGTCAGGCGTTCGCCGGAACCGGAAGGCACGATTTCGCGTCCGGAATGACGGTGCAGGTGAAATCGGGACCGTGGAGTTTTTTTGCGATGTCGAGCGCCGCCTCCACGGAGTCCGCCTTTTCCGCGAAAACGAGGGCGGACGAAACGATATTCATCGAAGAGACGAGGACGAGCTTTCTGTCGAGCGCCATTCGGGACGCGATGAGCGCCGCGACGCCGCCCGGCGCGTAGCGTTTCCGGAAGCGTTCGACGATGGTTTCCGGAGCTTCCGCCTCTTTGAGCCAGCGTTCGAAACTCCGGTCGCCGAGGCCTTCGGCGCATTCGGCGACGATGATCAGCGTCCCTCCCGGCCGCAGGACGTCCAGCATCCGGTGGATGACGCGCATCGCGAGCGCGGCCGTGCGATCCACCGCCGCGCCTCCTGCGGCGACGACCGCGACGTCGGTCTGTCGGCTGAACGGCGTGTCGCGGAATTCGCCGCATTTTTGAACGGCGAGACTCCACGCCTCCTGGGGCGCCCCGGAGACCGCGAACGCGACGTCGCCCGAGCCCGTGAGGCCGATGTTCACGGAAAAATCGACGCCGGCCTTCCGTGCGGCATTCACCATTTCCGTATGGACGGGGTTTCTGTCGAACGCGGGAAGGATCGCCGGGAGATCCGCGAAGCGGCTGAGCGCGGCCTCGATGCACCGCTTCTCGGCGACGCCGGGCAGGATGGCGTCGCGCCACCCCGTATAGCCGGAAAAGGGGTGCGGGATAACCGTCCCGATCGTGATCGCGAAGTCCGCGTCGGCGACCGTGCGGTTGATCCGGAGCTGCAAGCCTCCGGTGATCTTTCCGATCGTGGTCATCTCCCGCCCCTCGGGCGAGTGGACGATCATCCGGCAGCGTCCTTGCAGCGCGGCCAGGAGCGTCGCGCGACCGGGATCGTCGGGGTGCGGCTTTCGCAGTCCGTTTGCGATCAGGACCGTGACCCGGCTTCCGGGAACGCCCCCTGCCTCGAGCGCGTCGAGAACGGGGACGACCGCTCCGGCGGGCGTCGGACCGTCGGCGAGTCCGCCGACGATCACCGCGACCTTTTTCGGGGCGGCGGCGGAAACCATGTCGCGCAGCGGCGGAGTCCCGATCGGCGTCTCGAGACTGCGGCGAATGTCTCCGTCCGGGTCGGACGAGAGGGAGACGTGCGGCGGGTTCAGAACATCTGCGACCCTGAAATCCTCGATGCTGAACGGAAGCTGTGACGACCCGTAGGTCAGGTTGAGTCTCATGTGGCGTACCTCCAGCGAGTTTGGAATGGATCCGGAGTGTCGACACTGCCATTCTAGCGCAATTCCGCAAGAAGTCCCGTGCGGATTGAAAATGAACTTGCGTTTCTTTGTCCTCCATGATAGCTTTTTCCGGCGCAGACTTGTACCGACGAGGAGGATGACGATATGCGGATTCGTGTTCGATCCGAGATTGGCAAGCTCCGGGCGGTCATCATGCAGCCCCCCGGAAAGGGCATTGAACGCTGCACCCCGCTGAATGTGCAATCCCTGGCGTGGGATGCGATCCCGAGCCCCCACAAGGCCATGGAGGAGCATCTGGCGTGGGTGCGGGCGGTCCGTTCCTCCGGCGCGCAGGTCTACCTTTTTGAGGACCTCCTGCGCGACTTCCTCGCCGACCTCGTCGAATTCATACAGATAGGTTTCCAGGAAGATTTCCAGCCTGGCGGCGCGAATGGCTGCCAGCAGGGCAGGGAAGTAGTCCCGGCCGCTGTTGTGCAGGATCAGCTGATTGCCGCGAACCCAGGCCGACATCAGGACATTGCCCGGCGATGCAGCAC
>CALMZW010000249.1 GCA_937870605.1 uncultured Synergistaceae bacterium | reverse complement strand
CACGAAGAGCAACGGGAATATCGAGAGCCACGCGAACGAGCCGCCCGTCCCGTCGCACCCTCCGCCGCCGCTCGTCAGGAACGATACGATTCCATCCGTCCACCAGGGTTCCGCGCCGTGTACCCCGTCGTTCGCCCGGAACCAGACCCTGATGTTGGCGAACCGCGCGCCGGCGGGATCGCTCCCCGTCGCGCCGGGGCACACGTCCTGCAGCATCGCCGTTCCCGTGTCCCATCCGTCGGTCACCCACGGTTCCGCGCCGTGGATTCCGTCGGTCGCGAAGAAGACGGCCGTAAAGAACGTCGAGGCCATGTCGCCCCACGAGATGCTCCCGTCGGGAGCGCCCGGATTGACGTCCTTGATCATCTGCGTTCCCGCCGTCGTGCCGTCCGTCCTCCACGGCTCCGCGCCGTGGACTCCGTCGTTGCCGACGAACACCAGCAGCGGGTCGGCGAGCGCGAAGGCGTACGGGTTTCCGTTTGCAGGGCCGGGGTTGATATCCTTGAGCAGCGTCGCGCCGTCGTAGTCGCCCGGGGTGACGGACCAGAGTTCCTGCCCGTGCGCCGCGTCCGTCGCAGCGAAGATGAGCTTGCTCCCCAGAAGGTGCATTGACGTCGGGAACGAATCTCCGGCCGGATTCACGAGGTACATCTTCGTCCCGGCATTCGTGCCGTCCGATTCCCAAAGCTGCTTTCCGTTGACGCCGTCGTCGGCTCTGAAGTACGCATACATCCCGGAGAGCGGGTAGTACGGGTCGGAGGGGTATCCTTCCCCCACGCCCGGCAAAATGTCCTTGACCAGGACGGTTCCCGCAGGAGTGCCGTCGGAGACCCAGAGTTCCCGACCGTGGACGCCGTCATCCGCAGTGAAGAGCAGCTTTTCCCAGGAGTTCCCGATGTGTTGCAGATTTTGCGGCGTGCTGCCGGTCGCCCCGGGGTTGATGTCCTTGACGAGAACCGTCCCGGCGTCCGTCCCGTCGGTCTTCCAGAGTTCCTTTCCGTGGACGCCGTCGTCGGCCGAGAAAAAAACCACTCCGGCGGCTGCGTGCAGCCAGTTGGGACTCGAGGCGGCAGCCCCGGGGTTGATATCCTTGACGAGCGCCGTTCCCGCCTGAGTCCCATCGGTCTTCCAGAGTTCCTTTCCGGCGACGCCGTTATCGGCCCCGAAGAAAACCACATCGCCGCCGACCTCGAGTAACCCGGAGGGATCGGAATCTCCTTGGCCGGGGAAAATATCCTTGAGCAGCTTCGTCCCCGACGCAGTTCCGTCGGAAACCCACAACTCCTTGCCCCAGACGCCATCGTTTCCGTTCAGGATATAGGTGTCCGTTTTCAGATAGACGAATTCGTTGCTGTTCCCGCTCTGAATCCCGGGGCGAACGTCCTTCAGCAGTTCCGTCGCCGCCCAACCGACGGTCGCGCACGCAAGAAACAGAAACACCAGACACAGCACCCGCAGGAAACGCATCGAACATCTCCTCCTTATCTTTACGTTTCTTTTCTGTATAAATAGTATTCCATTCCGAAAAATGCGCAAAGGACTCAAGACCTATTCGGCCCATGACGGCCTGAAACGAACGGGCAAAATAAGGCGGCGCTTTCCCGTCGGGAGAGCGCCGCCTTCGAATGTTCGTCGAGGTTGTTCGGAGTCGTGCCGTCTTTTTCGTCGGCCGGAAATGTCAGCGGCGTTTTCGGAGCACGGCGATCAGCGGCAGGAAGAGCGCCGGCAGCAACGGAGACAAGCCGACCGCGCAGCCGCCGCTCTTGCCCTGCGGTGCGGCCGTTGCGCGCCCGTCAGTCCACCAGGGCTCGGAGCCGCGCCCCGTTTCCGCCCGGAACCAGAGCGTATCGGTCCCGACGTACAGGATCGAGGGGCGGCTCGAAGCGGGGCTGCCGTCCGCATCCACGAGAAGCATCGTCCCTTCGGCGGTCCCGTCCGAGATCCACAGCTCCATCCCGTTCTTCCCGTCATCGGCCGGAAAGACGAGCCGCCCTCCGAACGCGGCGAACGACGCGGCCGAGCCGAAGAGCGTCCCTCCGGCGCGGATCTCCGCGACCATCGTCGTCCCGGACTCCGTCCCGTCCGACACCCAGAGCTGCGTTCCGTGAAGCGCATCGTCCGCCTGGAAAAAGAAACGGTCCCCGACGAATGTGAAACACGAAGGCGCCGAAGACGCCAATCCGGCCGCCACATCCGAAAGGAGCGACGGGGCGTCGTCCCCGTCGCGCAGGATCCACGGCTCCAGTCCGTGAACGCCGTCGTCCGCGGCGAACGCAAGCATGCCGTTTCCGTACGCCATGTCGGACGTCCAGCGCAGCGTTCCCTGCGCGAACGCAACGGCGATCCGCGTTCCGGAACGCGTCCCGTCGCTCCGCCATATCGCGCGGCCCGAGACGCCGTCATCGGCCAGGAAGAAGACCTCGCCCGGTCCGGCGACCAGGCTCGAGGGCATCGCCCCGCCGCCGCCCCGCCGGATGTCCCGGACGAGGCGCGTTCCTTCGGTCGTTCCGTCGCTGGTCCAGAGCTCGATGCCGTGAATGCCGTCATCCGCGGAGAAGAAGACCCGTTCGCCGACGGAGACGATCGACGAAATCCGGGAGCCGGTTTGTCCCGGCCTGATGTCGCGCAGGAGCGTCGTGCCTTCGGCCGTTCCGTCGCTCTTCCAGAGCTCCCGGTCTCCCGAAGGATCCGACGCCTCGAAAAAGAGCGTGTTTCCGGCCGCGACGAGCTTGGCCGGGGCGGCCCCTTCGCCGGCGACGGTCAGGAGATCGGCTACCATGCGCGTCCCCGCCTGCGTGCCGTCGCTCGACCACAATTCGCCGCCGTGAACGCCGTCGTTCGCAGCGAAATACAATCTGTCGCCCAGGACCGCGAAACATCCGGGATTGCTGCTTCCCCCGCCCGAATTGATATCGGCCACGAGAAGCGGGATCTCTCCCGGCCCCTTCGTCGCCCAGAGTTCCTTTCCGAACGTTCCGTCATCCGCATCGAAGAGGAAACGATCCCCGAGGGCGGCCATCGCAAGCGGCGCGCTTCCGTGAAGCCCGACGGCCATTCCGCGGACGACGCCCGTCTCCGCGAACGAAGGAACGCAGAACGCGCACAGCATCGCGAGAAGAAGCGAACACAGCCTCCCGATGAACGGAATGCGCCGCGTCATTCCGGCTCCCTCTTGCTCTCTTCGATCAGGTTTCGGGTCGTGGCGATTTCCTCTTCGACGCTCTCCAGCATGGATCGCCTCTTGACCGGATCGATGGCCGCCGCCTTCGGGTCGGAAAGCAGATACGTCCGTTTTTTTTCGAGGATCACCAGAAGCTGTTCGCGTTCCCGGATCATCTTCATCCGCTCGATACGCTCCTGCTGGTCGCTGTCTTCCTTGACGAATGCTCCGCTCATGTCCGAACCTCCCCGCCGTGCATTTCCCGCTATTGTACCCCACAGACATGAAAAAGGGGGAAAGGGAGCGGAAACGCATCCCCTTCCCCTGTATTCTCCCCGCGCGGCGCCTATCTCTTCGGCAGAAACACCACCGGTATCAGGAACAAAAGCGCGAACACCCCGGAGAATCCCGCCGAACACCCGCCCCCGCCGCTCGCCGGAAAGGTTGTCGGCGTCTTCGTCGGTCCGACCGTCGGCGTCGGGGATCCCGTCGGAACGACCGTCAGCTCGCAGCGCGCGAGGAGTCCTCCGGCCCTCGCCGTGACGGCCGCGCGTCCCGGAGAAAGCGCGGTCACGGTCACCGTGTTTCCGGTCGTTCCGCTCAGCGTCACGATATCGGCGGCGTTCCGGCCGCCCCGGGACGCCGAGTAATTATCGACGCTCCAGGAGACGTCCCCGACGACGGGCCGCCGGATCGCCGAAAGGACGAAGATCGTCCCGACGACGACCGCGTCGCCCGGACACCCCTCGATGCTCAGCGTCCACGGCTCCGAAGTCGGGGCGACGGTCGGCCGCGGCGTCGGCGTAATGGTCGGTCCCGGTGTCGGCGTAATGGTCGGGCCCGGTGTCGGTGTCGGTGCAGGCGCGAGTCGCGCGATGTACAGGATGTTCTCGATCCTTTCGTCGGCGATTCCGTCGAAGACGAAAAGGACGTCGTTCCCCGTGCTCAGGACGGCGTTTTTGAACGTCTTTCCCTCGGGCGCCGGACCGTCGACGACGAACACCGTCATCCACACCGTGAGGTGATCCACGGGGACGCGCCCGTCGGCCCGGATCTCGTCCGCGTCGGCGGCGACGAAACTCTGGCGGTCGAGAAACGCCTTCGCCGCCGCTCCGAGATCGTCGGCGATATCGGAGGCGTCTCCGGAGACCGGGCGGCTCCGGAGCGTGAAGACGCTCCAGAAGAGCTTCCGCCAGTCCCCGGAGAAATCAAACCCGGCGAGCTTCGCCGGGGGGACCGTGAACCGGAGCTGGACGGGGAGGATGCCGCGCCCCCCGGCCGGATCGACCCCCTCGACCGAGAACGCGTCGTACCAGACGAGCGCGCCCCCTTCCTCCGCGCGGAGCGCGGGGATGCCGGGGAAGTCCGAGGGATCGGGATTCCGCACGAATTCCGACCGTCCGACGTCGAGATCGTCCGAGATGACGGATATGTCGCCGCTCAGATCCGGAACGGCGGCCCTGAGCCCCGCGACGATCGCCGGAGCCTCGCAGTCGCACGGGACGTGGACGAAGAGGATCGAACAGTCGGGGGAGCAGTCGCCGGAGAAGAGAAGCAGCGGAAACGTGTAGTAGTTCGTGTTCCATCGTCCCCTGACGGTCGTCCCGTCTTGCGCGGCGAAGACGAAATCGGCATTCGCCATGGGCTGGATCGTCTTCGTGAACGCGGGGTAGACGGCGCTCCCGCAATTCAGCGTGATGATATCCCCCGCTTCGGGATCGCCCGCGTCTTTTCCGTTCCGGCGCCAGAAGTCGCCGTAGCGGTAGGCGACGTCGACCGTGTACTCGCCGAATGGCAATCCCAGGAAAAAGAGCGGCGTCGATCCATATATCCCCCGTTCGCCGATATCCGGGATATCGGGACGATCGACCGCATCGACGAACAGAAAGGGCAGCGTGTCGCAGAGTCCGCAATCCGTCCCGCAGATCCCGTGCCCCGCAAGGTCGTTGTGAAGCCCGGAGACGTCGAGCTTCCGCACGCCGAGGTTCTGGACCAGAATCCTCGGAACGACATACGTCCCGGGCATGTCGCACGGATTCGCGCCGCAATCGCACGACTCGGGGTCGAAAGGATTGAAATCCCCGTACCAGACGCCGAGATCGAGCGTCTCGCCGAACCGGATATCGGCGATCTCAATCAGATCCCAATTCTCGAACAGATCGACGGACTCGAGTTCCTCGATCGGGAACATCCGCCACAGATAACGATTGGGGGAGAGTCCCGTCTGGTCGGAGGATGTCCCCGTATACTGCGCGCAGGAGTTGAAGTCCTTCTTCCAGGGGCGCGTGACGATGTCCGTAATATCGCGATCACAAGGCGATTCGGAACCCACCCTGCTGTCGAGCAGCTGCATCATCCAAAAAACATGCGAATTCGGCGCGACCCGGATCCGGGCGATGTCCGCCTCGTCGTTCAGCCGCGCGACGGTAAACGGGAACCCCATGAACGCCTGCTTTCCGCTTGCCGCAGCATAGGCGAAATGAAGATCCTGACAGCAGTACACTCCGGCGCGTTCCGGCGCGTCGAACCACACCCGGAGGTTCTCCTGCCGGATGTTCGCGTAGTCGCGCGGCGCACAGTCGGCCAGCATGAACTGCAAACCGCAGCAATCCGCGGAACAGGCGGTCCCCCCTCCTTTGAAAAGATTCGTGAGCTTCAGGATTCCCGAAGTATCCGCCACATCTGTGGAGACGAACGTCCGGAGCGGGATCTCGATCGCATCGTCAAACGCCGAAGCGTTCCGGGTCGTCCGCAGCAACGTCCCGATCCAGGTGACCGGAGGATCGCCCGCGTCACGGGAGACGTATCCGTCCGCGGTCCACGGCCCCCATGCGTACAAATCGCCCCAGTCGGCGCTCGTCGCCATGAGGCCGGCCTTCACGAGAAAATCAAAACTCAGCAGGGTCGCGTCGTCCCGGCTGATGACAAACGAAAACCCCGGAACATCGGCGGACTGGAGCCCCTTGTTCCACGTGTTCAGAATGAGAGGAAAATCCGGCGTTTCCGGAAAATCCCCGCTTATCGTGAACAGGTCGAAATCCTTCGCATTATCGAACGGGGCAAGGTCGCCCTCCCGCTCGACGCCGAGCGCGCAGGCGCTCCGACAGGGAAAAAAAACCAGAAAAAAGACGCACACGAACATGAGCGACAGCGAAGGCTTCCCGATTCTCATTGATTCAGATTCTCCTCTCGAACGAACGGCGAATTCGGCGGACTTTCCAACCTTTCACTTTTATTGAGAAGATTCGTATATTTTCGCCAAGATGTCAAGAAGAGAAAGAACAGAACATATCCGCAGCATCGTAAAGAAAAACGCCCCGGGGCTGGAGAAGCCTCCGGGGCGTTCGCGGTTCGAAAAAGGCGTGATCGCACAACGGGCGTGACTTCAGAACATCCGCTTCTTCCAGAGGTAGAACCCGGCGCCTGACGCCAGCGCGAGCGCAATGCCGGTCGCGAACGCGAATCCCATCGGATGTCCGGCGAAGGGCACGGGGACGTTCATGCCGAAGAAGCCGCTCACGGCCGTCGGAATCGCCAGGATGATCGTCATCGACGCGAGGAATTTCATGACGATGTTCAGGTTGTTGGAGATGATCGACGCGAAGGCGTCCATCATGCCGCTGAGGATGTTGCTGTACATCTGCACCATCTCGAAGGCCTGATCGTATTCGATCTTGACGTCCTCGAGGAGATCCTCGTCTTCTTCGCGGACCTTGATGAGTTCGTGCATCTGCGAGTTGGAGCACAGGCGGATAAGCCGGTCCACCACGCCGCGGTTCGCCCGGAGCGCGGCCGTAAAGTACGTCAGGCCCTTCTCAAGGTCAAGAAGCTGGAAGAGCTCCTCGTTCTTCATCGACTTGCGCAGATTCCGCTCGATCACATCCGACTGGCGGCTGATCTGCGTCAGATGTTTGAGGAACATGGTCGCCGCCTTGAAGAGAATCTGAAACAGAAAGCGCGTCCGCTTGTACGAGCAGAAGCCGTTGATGCTCCCGGGCTTTCGAGGAAGGATGTCGTTCTCCTCCAGGCAGACCGTGACGATATAGTCGGCCGTGATGACGACGCCCAGCGGGATCGCATCGAAAATGAAGTTGCCGCACGCCTTTGCGATGTTGATGACGACCAGGATCGCGTTGTCCTCGACCTCGATGCGCGACGTTTCCTCCACGTCGAGCGCCGCGACCAGCAGATCGCGCTGGACGCCCGTGATGTTCGAGATTGTTTCCAGCTCTTCGCCCGTGGGCGCGACGGCGTTGATCCACGAACCGCCGACGGCCGTTTCCGGCGTGAGCGGCCCGGATCCCTTTTCCGTAAAGCTCTTGACAATGGACAGCATGAGACCACCCCTTGCACCGAGAGATCACGAACGCGCGCCGTCCGCTATGCAACCGGCGGAACACGTCGCATCCATGCGCGTTTTTTGCATGGAAGAACCAAGGGTGGGCCTGAAAAGAGGAATTCATCTATGGGAGATTCGGGGTGTCGCGCCTCTCCTCATGCCCGGCAGGCGCCGGACATGGTCGGAACCATGAGGGGGGCGCCGGTAATCATTCGTACGTTTCTGAAGACACAACCGCGAAAGCACACAACGGAACCTTGGAACTACTGTCGCTTTCCATTCCACATCTCCTTCCTCGTTCTGCGTGACAACGAACCAAGACGATTGTACTCGTCCCGACGTATCAGGGCAAGTGGGGGTGATCCCTACCGAATGAAGCCATATTTCCGCCAAAAAGGGGCTCTCTTCTTCCGAAAGCTCGTCGGGAGAGCCCCTTTTCAGAGAAACGACGCTGTTCACGTCTCCGGAATCATTTTCCTCCGTTCTTCTTCGGCTCCTCTTTCGTATCGAGCGCCGAAAGGATCTTATCCGCCTTCTTTTGCGTCACCTGCGGCCCGATCGCGGTAAGGAGCGTCTTCGCCTGGACTTCATCGAGCTGTTTCAGGATCCGGTATTGACGGAGCGCTTCTTCTTCCTTTTTCTTCGCGACCATGATCCATCCGAGCGCGGCATGAGCCCCTGCGTCGTTCGGACGGAGCTCCACGCTTCTGCGACAGGCGCGCTCGCAGTCGTTGAGGATGTAGTTCTTCAGGGGCGTCGTCAGGAACCGAACGGCTCCGTAGGTATTCTGAAGCGCAACGGTTTCGAGACTGCTCCGGATCGCCCGTTCCATCTGGTTGATCCCTTCGAGC
>CALMZW010000248.1 GCA_937870605.1 uncultured Synergistaceae bacterium | reverse complement strand
GAGCGGGTCGTAGCCGTATTGGCGAAGGTACGGCTTCGTCGTCGTCCCGATATAGGCCACGCCGGAGTCGAGCGACGGCTCATAGTAGGAGACGTAGAAATAGCCGTCGTCCCCAAACCCCGTTCCCCAGCTGTTCTTTACGATCCACGCGCCGGGCCCGGCGGGCTGGGTCGCGAAGTTTGCGGCCGGGTACGAATCGTTCCAGCCGACTATGAGGACGGCGTGATCCGCGTTACGATCGGTTAGCCCCGTATAGTATGCATTTGTAGCACTGTTGAACATAGACGGATTAGTATACCCGCTGACCCAGATACCGATCGACACAGCGCCCCGATCGACCACGGCCTGCTTGACCGTATCGAGAATGAGTTCCGGGTATTCTTCCAGGTCCCAATACTCCTTTGGACCCAGTTGCGGCAGATGCAACGCATCGAGCAAAAAGACCGAGTTCGACTCGTTCCCGGTCGGGTTCGCGCCGCCGTAGGGACAGTTCGCCTCATTCACGGCGCCCCTCCAGCGGGCCAGCGTCGCAACGGCGGGCCAGTCCCATCCGCCTTCCTGGTAGGGGTCTCCGCCGGAGGTAAACGGAACCGTATCGGCGAACGCAAAGTACGCGAGATGCCATTCCGAAAAATCCATCGCGGCCGATCCGGCCGAAAGCAGCGTGGATTCGAGCGATCCGAGCGCGGCGAAGCTCCAGCAGGTTCCGTACGCCCCCTGATCCCGGACGGCCGTCACGCGGCCGAGCGTCCGCAGGGCGTAGGCGGCCGGCAGCACAGACTTCGCCGCCCGGTTCGCGGCGATCTTCATCCGCGCGGCGTCAGCGGCGCCGAAGTCGATCGGTCCCGGGCGATATCCGGTCGCCCGGCCGGTCGTCGAAAGGGTTTTTCCCTCCGTCTGCGCTTTCAGGAAGCGGGCCGATACAGGCGCGGCCGTCCACTCCGCCGCGCAGGCGACACCTGCTGATAGAGCCGCGGCCGCAAGGCAACACGTCAATCCCGTCACAAAAGTACGTCGCATGGTATTCCTCCCAGGAAAAACAAAGATGAACTGCATTTCTATTGTATCAGGAGAACGGGAGCATGCGGCGCGGACTTTCCGTCGCGCAGGGAAAAGAACCGCAAACCGGAGCGTCACTCCCGCCGGACGGGAAATCCGTACGCAGCGCGATAGAAGCGGATTTCGTCGCCGCGCTTCCCGTTCCGGACGCGTTTTTCCCGCCAGGCGAGGTCCGCGCCGGCGACAGGCCCCCGTTCGCTGTAGACGAACACAGGGCCTCCCGACAACGCCCCGGGGGCGATGCGTCGTCCTTCCGGAAGCTCGACACGCGCTCCGGGGAAGAAATACGCCGTGTAGTCCCGGATATTCTTCAGCATCGTGTTCTCCGTGAAGAATATGAGGCGGAAGGGGTCTTCCGGAGCGAGGCCGTGCTCCCGCACCTGCTCCGCGAGATCCGAAACGACGTATTTCATCGGCTGGGTGTAGTTGTATGAAATCATCGAGGAATTCGGGCGCTTCGTGTTCGCGGAGAAGGTCCAGAGGCATGTGGAAAGGACGAGAATGTACGCAAGGACCCTGACGGCGTTCGGGATCGCATCGGCGCGCCGGAGGGCGGTTTCGCGGAACAGCTCCGCGCCCGTGAGGCAGATCCCGGCGCAGAGGACCGGAATCGTGACCATCGCCCGCTGGACCATCACATGAACGGACACGGCATATCCCTTCATCGCCGTCGACGCGGCGAAGACCGCCAGAACCCACAGGGCGAACACCAGATTCCTCTTTCCGAGAAGCAACGTCAGGGAAAGAAGAACGTACGCCATTACGACGGGGTGCAGGACTCCCGCGAAGGGAACCGGGTGATCGGCGAACAGCTCGCGGATGCCTTCCCATGCTGATGCGAGCAATGGTCCGGCGTCCCGGACCTCGAAGATCCGGTCGCCCCGGCCGCCGAGAAACGTTGCGAGCGTGAAACAGGCGACGCTCGCTCCGATGGCGGAAAAGGCGATCGCGAGGGGTTTCGGGAGGTCCGGTTTCAGCGGAAGCGCCGACGGATTCTTCAGGAGCGCCCGCGCGGCGAGGCCGAGAAGCGCGGTGAAGAGCGCCGCCGACGCCAAAGCGGGGGTATAGCAGTCCGCCATGAAACAGAGCGTCCACGCCAGCGACAGGATGCGGATCGCCCCGAAGCGTTCCAGGGCGAGCAGAAACCAGCCGATAGCCGCCATTGTGAGGGAAACGGGAAGGAGCGTCTGTTCGAAAATCAGATAATACTCGCACAGGATCGGAAACGTCACGATCATCGCGGGCGGCAGCACCGCAAAGGCCGTATCGATCGAATTCGCCGCCGCATACTTTCGGAACCCGGCGTACAGGACCATGACGCCGAGAAGGAACGGAAGCGCGTACCCGAGATGCAGCGCGACAACCGATCGCCCGAGCGCAAGGGATGGAAGCGCCGCAACGAGGTACTGCCGGTTCGGGTATCCGAGGAAGGCCTTCCCGGTGTAGTTCCAGTCCGGCGCGGCGAACGACCGGAGTCCCGCGGCGATCTGCTGCGTCGACTCGAAACTCAGTTCCGCCGTCCCGAGATCTCCGACGAGCGCGCAAAGCATCGACAGGAGGACCGCCAAAAAGACAAGAGACAAAAATTTGCGTTGCCGGAAATCGTCGCAAAGCGCCGCGAGGAAATGCCAGACGGCAGCCGCCGCCGTGAGCGCCCCTCCGGCCATCCAGATCCGCGACGCCGCGACGGAGAACAGGCCGCCGCGCCAACAGGCCGCCGGCTCAAGAACGGACACGCACGCGAGAACGCCGACGACAGCCCATAGAGAACTGCGAACGCGGCGCGGCGACGCGCCGGAGTCTCCCCTTCGGTCGGGAACGATCATCCCCGCCACCCCTCACGAAGAACGAAATGAAAGACGCTTGTATCGTAACGGTCGGACGGGACTACGCGGCGCCGATCTTCCGCCATCCGCGGAAATAGAGCGTTGCGACCGTCAGGGCCCCCGTCACGCCGATCAGCGCAAAGGTCGTGTCCAGTCCGAGAAGCTGACCGCCGTACCCGACCAGGAACGGCGACACGATGAACCCCAGGTCGAGCGCGAAAAAGCTCACGGACACGCCCTTGGGACGAAGGTGTTCGGGGAAGATGTCCGGCATCAGCGCGAGCATCGCGGGGAATCCGAACCCCATGCCGAAGCCGTACACGGCTCCGACAGCGATGAAGTGAAGGTTCGTCCGCGCGACAAGCAGAAGCAGCGTCATGCCCCCCATGAGTGTCAGCGCGCCGCAGAGCATGATCCGCCGGTCCATGTGATTCATGGCCTGCGCGAACAGCAGCCGCACGACGAGCGACATTGCCGCGTTGACGGCGATAAAGGCGCTCGCGTTGCACCCGCGCGACGCGGCGAGCATCGGAAGGTACTGGAGGATCGACGAATTCACGACCGACCAGCAGAGAATCGTGCCCAGAAGCACCCAAAAGCCCGGGACCTTCGGCAGATCGCTCCAGGCGCCCCAGACGCGCGCCTCTCCCTTTCCGGTCCGGAGATCGCCGCGAAACGAAAGCGAAAGCCACGCGGCCAGCAGGTCGACGACGATGACGGACACGACGAAAAACTGCACATATCCGAGCGAGATAAAGCGTTCCACGAGGACGAAAAGCGTGAGCTGCGGCAACACGTAGGCCATCGAGACGAGCGCGAAGGCGCTGCCGCGGCGCTCCGGCGGAACCGCCAGCGACTGGTAGGACGACACGCCCACCATCGCGACGCCCCAGAAGAACCCCATTCCCAGGCGAAGGACGAAGAGCGCGATTCCCGATCGCGCGAACAGAAGCGGGATCGTGAACGCGGTGAGCCCCAGACACGCGGCGACGAGCGTATTGCGGAAGCCCGCCCGTTCCACGAGTCGCCCCGCGACCGGGCGGGACGCCGTCGACGCGAGATTGAACGCGCTCATGAGCCATCCGGAGACGGCGAGCGAAAAGCCCTGGACGTGCAACACCTGCGGATACATGAAGAACATGGACTGGAAGGACTGGATCATGAAGGTCGCCCACAGACAGACCCGAAAATCCCGACCGAACGATGCTTCCCTGCCGCCCTCCGGACGCTCCATCGAACATCCCTCCGATCCCGGAGCGTCTGGACGCTCCGGGATTATTCTACATCACCCGATCATATCCGGCAGCCACAGGAGCGCCTGCGGAAACAGGATCCCGAGAACGAGCGCGGCGACCGCGATACACACGATCGGAAGGATCGCGACCGCAGTCTTCGACAGATCCACGCGTCCGACGCTCGAAGCGACGAACAGACACGTTCCGACGGGCGGCGTCAGCGCGCCGATGCAGACGTTGCAAACGAGCAGCAGTCCGAAGAGCACCGGGTCGATTCCGAGCTGATGGATCACCGGAAGCGCGACGGGCGTGATGAGGACGATGATCGATACGGCGTCGATGAAACAGCCGAGGAAGAGGATGAACGCGTTCAGCACCAGCAGGATCACCGTGGGATTCGTCGACAGCGACGTCAGGAACAGCGTGATCGTCTGCGGAACCTGAAGGCTCGTCAGAACCCAGCTCAGGAACGACGCCACGGCGATGATGAACATGACGGCCGACGTGCTTCTCGCCGCTCCGGCGAAGACATCGGGAATCCGCTTCCAGGTCAGCTCGCCGTAGACGAACTTCCCGATGATGAACGCGTAGACCACGGCGATTGCGGACGATTCCGTCGCCGTGAAGATCCCGAGGCGGATGCCTCCGAGAATGATCACGGGCATGAGCAGCGCGAGAAACCCGTCGCGGAACGCTCGGGCCAGCTCCCGGACGCTGAAGGAGCCTTCTTCGCGGGGATAGTTGAAGCGGACCGCCTCGATGTGCGAGTAGATCATGAGCAGGACGCCGAACGTGACCCCGGGCAGGATGCCGCCCATGAAGAGCTTTGCGACCGACGCGTTCGCGGCGACCGCGTAGATGATCATCGGAATGCTCGGCGGGATGATCGGACCGATCGCCCCGCCCGCAGCGACGAGCGCCGCCGAGAAGCCCTCGCGGTACCCCTTCTCCTTCATCGACGGAATCAACAGCGCCCCCACGGCCGCCGTATCCGCGACAGCGGAGCCCGACAGCCCCGCGAAGAGCATCGACAGCACCGCGGCGACCTGCGCGAGTCCGCCGCGCATCCGCCCGACGAGCGCGAACGCGAAATCCATGAGCCTACGGGAGATGCCGCCCTCCTCCATCAGGCTCCCCGCGAGCATGAAGAACGGAACCGCGAGCAGCGTGAAGCTGTCGACGCCCTGATACATGATGTGCCCGAGCAGGACGGGGTTGAACACGCCGCGCGACATGGCGAGCAGGATGCCGACGAACCCGAGCGAGATCGCGATCGGCATGCCGATCAGCAGCATTGCGAAGAAGACCCCGAAAAAGAGCAGAATATCCATGATTCAGCGCGCCTCCCCGTCGGCCGGAACGAACAGGCGGAGCAGACGCTCCGCCGCGAAGAGCAGGGACAGCCCTCCGCTCAGCGGAATCACGCCGTACACGAGTCCCATCGACACGGGCAGGGACGTCGCGATCTGCGGAATCTGCCGTTCGACGAGCGGCAGGCTTCCGACGGCCATGAGCCAGAAGAAACAGAACGACGCGCCGGACACGACGCACCCGGCGACGACGGCTTTCCACCCCTTCAGGCTCCGGAGCAGCATATCGAAGGCCGTCATCCCCGAACGCAGGATCAGCGGCGGAACGCCGAGGAAGATGATCCAGATGAACAGAAACCGACACAGCTCCTCGCTCCAGGAGATCGAAAAACCGAGCGCGTAGCGCGAGACGACCTGCGCGAAGGTCACTGCGGTCATGACGAAGAGAATGACGAAAAGAAGCCGGTTGACGATCCGGTCGATCCGCACCGTCAGGCTGCTCAGGAACGCGGCGATGGCACGCACATGCGACACCTCCCAAAAACGCCGGAGGCGACGCAAACGGCCGCCGCCCCCGGTCTCGTGTATTCATGAAACCGTCCGCCATCCGGGCGGGACGGACGGGAAACGAACGCTACTTCGTCTCCTGGATCTTCGTGATGTACCCGCCGGCCTCCGGGCCGCTCGCCTTCACGAACGCGTCGTAGACCGGCGCCATCGCGGCCTTGAAGGGTTCGGGGTCGACCTCGTTGACCTGCATCCCCTTCTCCTTCAACTTCGCGACGAGGTCCTTCTCCTGCTCTTCGACGATCTTCCGCGCTTCGGGGCGAACTTCTTCGAACGCCGCGACGACGAGCTTCTGAAGATCCCCGGGCAGCTTCTTGTAGAACGCGTCGGAGATCATCACGACCGTCGGGGAGTAGACATGCCCCGTCAGCGACAGGTATTTCTGAACTTCGTAGAGCTTCGAGGCCCAGATGATCGACAGCGGGTTCTCCTGCCCGTCGATGATGCCCTGAGAGAGCGCCGTGTACACCTCGCCGAACGCCATCGGAACGGGGCTCGCCCCGAGCGCGTTCATCGTGTCCATCACCGTCTTCGTCTCCGGGACGCGGATCTTGAGACCCTTGAAGTCCGCCGGCGCGGCGATCGCGCGCTTGTTGTTCGTCGTGTTTCGGTAGAGGTTCATCCAGTACCCGAGAATCCGGATTCCCGTCTTCGCGCGGAACTTCTCGTTGAGTTCCGCGCCGATGGGGCCGTCGACGACCCTGTAGACGTGATCGTTGCTCCGGTAGACGTAGGGCAGTTCGAGGACTCCGAGCAGCGGCATGAACGACGCCAGCCCGCCCGGGCTCTGCGTGCCCATCTCGATGGTCCCGAGCTGCAACCCCTCCGCGATCGCGCGGAGATTGCCGAGCTGCGCGCTGGGGTAGACCTTCGCCTCGATCCTTCCGCCCGACCGCTCGTTCAGGATCGCCGCCATCTTCTCGAAGCTCCTGTTCAGTGGATGGTCCGGCGCCGTCACATTCGCGATCTTGACGACATACTCCGCCGCCGACGCCGGAACACCTCCTCCGACTGCCGCCGCTCCCACAACCATCGCCGCACACGCGGCCGCCGCGCACCTGCACAACACATGACCGATACGCACCATCAACCATCCTCTCCTTCCGCTGCGGGCCGCCGTCGTGTACCATTGCCGCATAGTCCCGAATTGACAAACGGCTCCGCAGGATATAGCATCTTCGGATATCGGATACTATATCAGATTTTGCGGGCCGGGGAAAGCTCACAGGCGGCGACACGACATGAAGATCCCCACTATCGTCGAAGCGGTTCTCTCGGAAGTCCGGAGGCGGATTCTGGACGGTTCCTGCGCGCCGGGCGACCGGCTCAACGTGGATGAACTCGCCCGGGAACTCAAGGTCAGCAAGACCCCCATACGGGAGGCGCTCGGACGCCTGGCCCGCGAGGGATTCGTGAAATCCGAGGCGCGGATCGGCTGGAGCGTGATGCTGCTCTCGCTCGACGAGTTCTTCCAGATGCAGGAGATCCAGCATGCGCTGAAGTCCTACGTCATGGACCACATCGCCCCCTATGTCTCCGGAATCGACATCGAAAAGGCCGTGCAGTTCAACAACAACATGCAGCACTTTCTCAAGACGGGGCAGAACCACCGGGCGCTCGAGGAGAACGACAAGTTCCACCGGGCGATCTTCAGCGTCTATCCCAACAAGATGCTTCTCGAACAGCTCGAGGAGATCACGGATACGATCCGGCTCCAGCGGATCAGCATGCTCGAACGCAAGATCCTCGATCCGGAGAGCCCGATCCTGCAGCACGCGCCCGCTGAGCACGAGAATATCATCGGCGCGCTGCGATCGGGAGACCAGAAGGAGATTTCGGAGTCGTCCATGCGCCACCAGATGACCATTCTCGACACGCTCAAGAGCACGGAACCCGCGCTTCCCAGGAAGCGCACACGAAAGAAACAGGAGGACAGTCAATGATCCAACCGATATGGAATGCCGCACGGGGCCGGATGCGCGTCGCCGGTCTGGCCTCGGGGTCGGGCAATACTCTCTGGAAGGCCCTGGAGCTTCAAAAAACGCTCGAAGCGACGCCTGACGGCTGTCCCTTCGAGATCGTCGCCGTGTTCGCCGATTCGCCGGATGCGAAGGCGCTCCGGACCGCGGAGGAATTCGGTATTCCCGGCCTCTCCGCGGATATCCGGGCCTTTTACGCCGACAGGGGTGCGCCGCTCAAGGACCGTTCCGTCCGCGCCGAATACGACCGCCGCATCCTCGACCTTCTCGCGCCGTACGCGCCAGACGGCATCCTGCTCGCCGGGTACGTCTGGGCGACGACGTCCGTCATCACGGGTTCGCTGATCACGTGGGGCGTTCACCCTGCCGACCTCGCCATCGAAAAGGACGGCCGGCGCGCCTACGCGGGCGCGGACGGCGTCGGCTCCACGCTCGCGGGCGGAGAGCCCGAGATCCGCGCGTCGTCCTACCTCGCGACCGACCTCATCGACGGCGGCCCCATCCTGATCGTCTCGCCCGGCGTTCCCGTAAGCCCCGACGACGGCCTCGAAGGAAAGGACCGCGTCCGTCATTACCTGAAGCCCGTCAACGACGAGGGGCGCATGGTCGGCGCACGCACGACGCTCGAGATCGCGAACGGCTCCTTCGGGCTCGACGAGCGCGGAGTCGTCCACCACCGGGGCGTTCCGGCCCCGAAGGGCCTGCGTTTCGAGTCGTGGCGCGAGAACCCGCCGCTTCACGAACGGCGCACCGAATGCCTCTTCTCGCCGAAGAGCGTCGCCGTCATCGGTGCGTCGACGCGTCCGGGCATCGGCAACGCGGTCTTCCGGAACATCCGGAGCTACGACTTCGCCGGGGGCGTCTTCCCCGTGAACCGGAAGGGCGAGGCCGTCGACGGCGTTCCGGGATACCGCTCGATTCTCGACATCCCGGGCGACGTCGACCTCGCGATGCTCACGGTTCCGTCGGAATTCATCCTCGAAGTCGCCGAGGAGTGCGGACGGAAGGGCGTCGGCGCGATGGTCGCGCTCACGGCCGGCTTCCGCGAGACCGGCGGGGAAGGCGAGGCGCAGGAACGCGCGCTCATGGACATCGTGAACCGGTACGGCATGCGCCTCATGGGGCCGAACTGCATGGGCATCCTGAACACCGATCCCGCCGTTCGGCTGCACGCGAACATGCTCCAGACGATCCCGGAGCGCGGCGGCATCGGCCTCATCACGCAGAGCGGCGCGATCGGCGCGGCGCTGCTCGACTTCGCCGATACGCTCGGGCTCGGCTTCTCGCGCATCGCGTCCACGGGGAACCAGCCCGACGTGACCGCATGCGACCTGCTGCCGCTCTACGCGAACGACCCGAACACAAAGGTCATCCTCGCCTACCTCGAAGCGATTCCCGACGCGCCGCGATTCGCGCGCATCCTCAGGGAGGCTGCTTCCGCCAAGCCCGTCGTCGTTCTGAAATCCGGCCGCACCGAGGCCGGAGCGGCGGCGGCCAGGTCGCACACGGGCAGCCTCGCGGGGAACGGCCGGCTCGCCGGGGTGCTGCTCGCCCAGTCGGGCGCCATCGTCGCCGAAACGCTCGAAGAGGCCTTCCTGCTCGCCGCGGCGCTCTCCCGAATGCCGCGCGTCCGGGGAAACAGGGTCGGAATCATCAGCAACGCCGGCGGCCCCGGAACACTCGTCGCGGACGCGCTCTCGACGCGGGGCTTCGAATTGCCGCTCATGCCCGAGCCTTTGCGCGAACGCCTCGCGTCGCGCATCATGCCGCAGGCCTCGACGGGAAACCCGCTCGACCTCGTTGCGACCGCGACGCCCGAACACTACGGCGAGGCGGCCCGGACGATGCTCGAAAGCGGCGTCTTCGACGCGGTCCTCGTGATCGTGGTCCCGCCCGCAAATGTCGACACCGGCGCCGTGGCGCTCGGGATGGCCGACGTCCTCGCACAGGCGAGGAACGCCGGAATCCCGATGCTCTCCTGCTTCTTCGGACCCACGCTCGGCGCCGCAGGACGTGCCGTCATGCTCGAAAACGGCGTTCCGTCCTTCCCGTTTCCGGTGCTACCGTC
>CALMZW010000247.1 GCA_937870605.1 uncultured Synergistaceae bacterium | reverse complement strand
AGCGGTATATTGAGGAACTGTGCGGAGCACGTATTCCGGCCTTCATTGCCGCTATCCGAAGCTGTTCCTCCACGGTGTCGACGCCTTCAAGATCGGGAAGAAGCACACCGCGACGCGCACCTTGCTCGAGGATCACGCCATAGATGCGAGGGTTGAGTTCTTCGATGCCGTTTACGCGCTCGGGGTGCGAAAGAACATCCACGGAGAAATGAAGGTTCGGCATCTCCGATCGGCCGACCGGCGGAAAACGCGGGTCACGAAAGGCCGCAGAGACGGCGTTTGAAATGACTTCCTCCACAAGCGCGTCATGTTGCGGCAGAATCGTTCCGATACAGCCGCGAAGATTCCCGTCGTCCGTCTTCAGACTCACGAAACACGCGCTCGCGCCGGACAAGAGCGGATCGTCATCAATCGGCGGGGCCGAAAGCATCCGTCCCGTTTCGAGCATTTCTTCAACAGTCCTTCTCGCAAGGGACGGGAGGTACACGGCGGGATCGAGCGCCGCACAGGCGACGCAATACCCGACGCCGAAGGGGCCTTCGTACGAAAGAACCGTTCGATGTTCCTTTTCGGTCAATCCAAGAAACGTCGCTACGGAGCGGAAACCGCACTCTCCGGCCGCTTCGACGAGAGAGTCGGGCAAAGAGAGAAGCTCGGCTCCGCTGCCTTCACGAATGGCCCGAACCACTGCTTCGTCGAAGGACTGTCCCTCAGGGGCGTATCCGGCGGGAGCGTCGGGAACCAGGCGATGGGAGAGGTCGGCGCTCCCGATGAACCCCCATGTTGAATCGTCGTCGAAGTCCGCGAGAATTTTCCCGAGCAGGTAGGCGTCCTTCGGACTCATCCCGATCGGGTTCGCGAGGACAAGACGCGTCCGGCCGCTCCACGATTCGCCCAGAAACGACAAGGGAACAAGACTCGCGTGATCGAGCGCTCCCTTTTGCGGACGGAGAATCGTTACGGGAAGATTCCGGGATATTTCGCGCGTCAGCGCCTCACCTTCCCCGACGGCTCCGCGGAAGGACCATTTTCGTTCAGGGGCTCCGAATCGGGCGAAGCTGCCTTCGTATCGGTCTGCGAGGATGACGCAGAGCCCTTCGGAGTATGGAGCATGAGGAGAAAGGAGCAGCACCGAGTCGGGGATGAGCGGAGAGAATCGTACGGAAAGCCGTTTCATGGCTGTTACGGTGTTTGCGGCTGCGGCTTCGTTTCCCTTTCCGACCTCAGGTACGATTATTGGAGGGTGTGGGGTGACGCATTTCCATACCCACATGGGAACACCACCTTTCGCGTCTTCAAAGGAGAACCATCGCGTCTCCGAATGAGAAGAAACGATATCGCATTGAGACGGCTTCACGGTACGCCTGCATCACTCTATTGTACCCGCCGAACGCACAAACGAGCATCAGGAGCGTGCTTTTCGGCAAGTGAAAATTCGTGATGAGCCCGTCGACCACCCGGAACCGAAACCCGGGATATATGAACAGGGACGTATCGCGCGTTCCTTCCAGGAGCGAATTGTCTTCGGCAAAACTCTCCAGCGTTCGCGCTACGGTGGTTCCGGCTGCTATGACGCGACCTCCGCGTCTCCGACACTCGCGTACGGCCGCGGCTGTTTCGTGCGGCAGAAGGCAAAATTCCGAATGCATGTGGTGGTCGCGTATGTCCGGAACCGATACGGGACGAAAGGTGCCGAGCCCGACATGAAGCGTCACCCACGAAATCGGAATACCCTTCGATCGAATCGATTCGAGGAGCGCTTCGGAAAAATGGAGACTCGCCGTCGGCGCCGCGCAGGAACCTGTCTCTCTGGCGAAGATGGTCTGATAGGCCTCTCTCGGCGCCGACGAATCGGTTATGTAGGGAGGCAAAGGAACGTCGCCGATTTCATCAAGCAATCTCAGGACGTCGATTTCTTCGGGGAAGCGCAGCATACGGATGCCTTCATCCAACGCATCGAGCACGGAAAGAGCCGTTCCGTCGCCAAGGATCACCCGCATTCCGGAATGCAGTCTTTTGGCAGGACGCACGAGCGCCTGCCACTGCCGAAACGATGGTCCTTCCGGTCGAAGGAGCAAAATTTCGACTCTCGCGGAGCCGGGGTCCTTTCGTCCATGAAGGCGGGCCGGTAGAACGCGGGTATCGTTCAGAACGAGAAGATCCTCAGGTCGCAACAGATCGGTCAAATCCCTGAAACGACGATGTTCGAAACTCTCAAAGCCCCGCCGGAGAACCAGTAGGCGCGACGAATCTCTTGGATCCGCCGGATTCTGTGCGATGAGCTCTTCAGGGAGATCGTAGTCATATGCGTCTGTTTGAAGCAAGTCGGCGTTCAAAAGCGTATCTATCTTCGCGTCAGCTCCGTTCCGGGGAAATAGTGCCGAAGGATTTCTTTATGGGACCAGCCTGCCTCCGCCATGGCTTTCGCCCCCCATTGCGACATGCCGACCCCATGCCCCCAACCTTTCCCCGTGAAAAGGAACGATTGTCCTCCGCCCGATCCGGAATTCGGTTCCGTCGGGAGAACGACCCGGGGCTTATTCGAGTCTTTA
>CALMZW010000246.1 GCA_937870605.1 uncultured Synergistaceae bacterium | reverse complement strand
CCTTGAGGATGTATGTCCCCGCTTCCACCATATCGGTTGGGCCGTTCACTCAATAGACGCGGCGCTCGAGTCTTTCGCCGTCCTCGGATATATGCATCATGCCGACTCGGTCGTCGATGCAAGCCGAAACGTCCGGATATGCATTCTTGAATCAGCATCCGGCCCTTGCATTGAACTGGTCGAACCAGTGAGCGCATTGTCTCCGATATCCGCGATTCTGGCAAAGAACGGACCTCAACCGTATCATGCCTGTATTTCTTTGTTGTCTTCGGATTTTGAAACGTTTCGCGGCAAACTCAGAAAAGCCGGTTTTCTCGAGATTATTCCACGGCAGGAAGCTCCTGCATTGGAAGGCAGAGACGTGGTTTTCTTTTACTCGACGCATCTCGGACTCATCGAACTGGTCCTCGAAAAATGAGAGGTGGGCAAATTTGAGCTGGATGCAATTTGTGGAAGGGACAGCCGAAATTCTTGAGGTCGCCCCTGAATCGCTGAAACCGGAGACGCGGTTTCGGGATATCACTGATGGCTGGTCATCCATGACGGGATTCGCGCTGATCGTCTTTTTGGAGGATGCTTTCGCCGTATCCGTCGATCCCGATGTCTTTACGGAAATGAATACGCTCCAGGAGTTGTACATGCTTGTTGAAAACTCCATGAAAGTGAGACAAACATCGTGCTAGAGAAAATCATCAAAATCGTTTCTGACGTTCTTCGCGAACAGGTCGATATCAGCACCTTAAGAGAGCAACTTCCCCAATGGGATTCTCTGAAAATGCTTCAGATCGTCATGGCGCTCGATGAAGAAGGTATTTCTCTGCCGATCGAGAAAGTGCCCGACATTCATAGCGTTCAGGATATAGTCACCCTGTCTGCGGGACGGTGATGTCTGTGTCCTCGGCATCCGTACCGGGCGTGCGAGTATCCGGAATATGCGCATGCGTCCCCTCGCGCGAAATCGACAATGCGACGTATTGCGCTTCGTTGTTCGGAGATGACATCGACGGCGCAATCAAGACCACGGGCGCCGAACGAAGACGAGTATGCACCGAAGGGAAAACCACATCGCTCGATCTCTGCAGGACCGCTGCGGAAGCTTTGTTGTCGGCTTCCGCTACGGAAAGGGCTTCGATCGGAGCGATTATTTTCGTCACCCAGACACCGGATTTTCTTCTCCCCAATAATTCGACGCATATTCAGACGCTTCTCGACATTCCGGCATCTGTCGCCGCGTTTGATGTCAATCTGGCGTGTTCCGGGTATCCCTACGGACTGTGGGTCGCCGGAATGTGCGCCCGATCTCTGGGGAAAAAAGTACTTCTCCTTGACGGAGATACGCACAGCCATTTCGTGTCCCGTTTTGACAAAACCACAGCCCTGCTCTTCGGGGACGCCGGAACGGCCACGCTGATCGAGGCGTCCGATGATGAAGGCGCTCCGTGGGTTTTCTCCTTCGATACGGACGGGACGCATCATGAAGCCCTGAAGATTCCAGCGGGCGGATACAGGAATCGGGTCACTCGGGAATGCATGGAATATGCCGAACGTGCGGACGGGGGACGCCGGCGCGAGATCGATATGTGCATGGACGGGATGGACGTCTTTTCCTTCGTCGTCCGGAATGTCCCGGACAATATTACGCAAGTGCTCGCGGCATCTTCAAACGCTCCTGGCGCCGTTGACTATCTTGTCCTGCACCAGGCGAACAGGTTCATGATCCGG
>CALMZW010000245.1 GCA_937870605.1 uncultured Synergistaceae bacterium | reverse complement strand
GTCGTCAGGACGAAGAAGAGGATAAAGGTGAAGAGAATGTCGACCAGGGGGGTGAGATCGACGTCCGGCGAAACGCGCCGCCGCGAAGAGCGCATGGCCCCTCTATTCCTCCCGTGCGGCCGGGGAAGCGAAGGAAGCCGCCCCGGAGCGGCGAAGGTGCGCCATGTTCTCCCGGATGATGTAGTCGGCTCCGCGATTCAGCATCTCTTCCTGATTGTCTATCCGGGACGCGAGAAACGAGTGGAACAGAATGGCGGGAATGGCTGCGGCAAGTCCGGCGACCGTCGTGAACAGCGCCTTCCAGAGTCCCCCCGAAATGGACGCCATCGGAGAGTCCGATATCGACGGCAGCGTCTGGAAAATTTCCACGAGCCCCAATACGGTGCCGAGCAGTCCGAGAAGCGGCGTGACGCGGGCGATCGTCGAAAGCAGCGGGAGTCCCCGTTCCCACCGGTAGACTTCGCGGCGAACCTGCTGTTCCATGAGGATACGCATCGCCTCGGTTTCGATGCCGAAATGATACACCCCGGCCTGGAAGAGCCGATGGAGCGAACTGGCGCCGGAACGGGCGATGTGAACGGCCCGTTCCTTGTCATGCGCGAAAATCGCCTCGCCGAGCGCCGTCTCCAGCGATTCCGGATCGGTCGACGCTTTGTGAAAGAAGAGGAGCCTTTCGATGATGATCGCGAGCCCGACAACGGAAAGGGCGGCGATGACCCACATGATCGGCCCGCCGGCCTGCATGGCGCTCATTCTTCCGTAGCGCCCCCCCGGGTCTCTTCGGATGTCCGGATCCCTTCCAGCGCGATTCCGTCCTGAAGCGTCCGGTAGACGCGCAGGACGTGTTCCGTCATCAGCCTCGACGCCTTTTTGATGTCGCGGCCGAGAACGGCGTTGTAGATTTCATCGTGCTCGCGAAGGAAAATCTCCTTGTCCGCAAGAAGGCCGTAAATGCGTTCGTGCGTCACCATGACAAGGTTGAACATCATCTTCATGATATTGACGAATATGAAGTTGTGCGTAGCCTCGGCCATGAGCAGATGGAAGTCGTAGTCGCACTCCGCGCGGTGCGTGAGGGATTCGACATCCTTGCTCGTCTTCGTGAGGATCCTCCGGATCTTCGTCAGGTCGGAAGGGGACGCGTGCTTCGCGGCTTCCGCGGCGATGGCGGGTTCGAAGATCATCCGGGCCTCGACCAGTTCGAGGATCGATTCGTCCTGAAGGGGAACGACTCCTGTGGGAGTTCTCTCGATGCGCGACTTCCGCACGAAACGCCCCTTGCCCGGCAGACACTCGATCAGGCCGACATTCTCGAGAATCCGGTATGCCTGCCGCAGCGTCGTCCTGCTGATCGAAAAGCGGTCGATGAGCTGCCGTTCCGCCGGAAGCGGCGACCCCGGAGGAAGCTCTCCCGAGGCAATCATGAACTTGAGATTTTCCGCAACACGTTCGTAGACCTTCAGCGGCGTCCCGCGGGTCGATTCCATAGGGGTCAGTCCTTTCCCGGTTTTCTGCCGTCCAGCATAGTGCATTCGCGGGTTTCAGGCAAGAAAGCCCAATGCGAAAAGCACCGGGCTGTAGTAAAGTGAGTGCGCAAAGACGAGACAATCCGGAGGGAGGCGGGGAAGATGTCGATCACCATACAAGTTACGAACGGACCGTTCCTTTGCAGCGAAGTCCCCATGGCCGGGAAGTCGGTGCTGGCCGAGTGCGAGCCGGACAAGTGCATCGCCCGCTCCGGCGCGGAAATCGTCGCGTGGCGCGTCAACAGGTATCTTCGATCCCTCGACTGGGTTCTGGACGAGGACTCGGAAGTTTCGTTCGTCGACACGAGTTCCTTCGAGGGAATGGAAGTCTATCGCCGTTCTCTGAGCTTTCTCCTCGTCATTGCGGCCAACAGGGCGCTCCACAGGGATGTGATCGTTCGCCACTCCATCAGCGAGGGGTATTACTGGGAATTCGCGGACGGCGACATATCGGAGGACGATATCCGGGCCATCAGGAGCACCATGGACGATCTGATCTCCCAGGATATCCCCATAACGCGACGCGTCCTCTCCATCGACAAGGCGAAACGCATTTTCGAACGTCAGGGAAGCCCCGAAGGGGCGCGCCTTTTCGCGTGGTCGGGAGAGGATCCGGTCGAACTCTACAAGTGCGCGGACCGCTACGGGTTCTATTACGCGCCGCTCGCCCCGTCGACGGGCTATCTCCGGGACTACGATCTGATCCCCTTTTCGCCCGGAATGGTCCTTCGTTTCCCGACGGTCGGGTATCCGGACAGACTCCCCCCGTTTCAGGCCTCACGCAACCTCTCGGAGGTGTTCCTCGATTACGCCCGATGGCTTCACGTTCTCGGTGTCGGGACGATGGACAGCCTGCACCGTATGGTGGCGGACGGCAAGGGGAACGAGCTGATCCTGATCTCCGAGGCGCTTCACGCGCAAAAGCTCGCCCGGATCGCCGAAGACATCGCCGCCCGTCAGGCGGTCAAGGTTGTCGCGATAGCGGGGCCGTCCGGGTCGGGAAAGACGACCTTTTCGGAGCGGCTCAAGATCCAGTTGCAGGTGTGCGGAAAAAAGCCCGTCGTCGTCTCGCTCGATAACTACTTCCTGGACCGGGAGCAGACGCCGCGCGACGCGGAGGGAAATTTCGACTTCGAGGTGCTGGAGGCGCTGGATCTCCGGTTGCTTGAAGATCAGCTCCGCCGGATCATCGCCGGAGACGAGGTGACGTTGCCGGTCTTCGATTTTCGCGAGGGACGGAAGAAGACCGGCCCGAAGCTCCGGCTCGGCCCGAGGGATATTCTGATCATCGAGGGAATCCACGGCCTGAACGACGCGGTGACCGCCCCCATCCCGGACGATGTGCGATATGGCCTTTTCGTCTCGCCCCTGACGGGAATCTGTCTGGATTGGCATAACAGAACGAGCACGACGGACAATCGACTCCTTCGGCGGCTGGTTCGGGACGCCCGGAGCAGGGGACACTCCGCGGAGGCCACGCTGGCGCTCTGGCCGAAGGTCATTCGCGGCGCAATGGAATACATCTTCCCGTATCAGAAAAGGGCGGACGCGATGTTCAATTCCTCGATCCCCTACGAACTTGCGGTCCTGAAGGGGTACGTCCAGCCGGTGCTGCATACGGTGCCGGAGGATTCTCCCGTTTACGGGGAGGCGCGGCGGCTACTCGGGATGCTCAAATTCGTGCCGATGATCCCATCGGAAGCGATTCCGAACAACTCCATCATCCGTGAATTCATCGGAGGAAGCTGTTTCAATGTCTGAGTCCGATACTCCCGTTGCGGGACACCTCCCCCGGATGGACGACGTCGCGCGGCTGGCCGGCGTGAACAAGGCCACCGTAAGCCGCGCGCTCAAGGGGGATCATCGCATTTCGCCCGCGACGCGGGAAAAGGTGTGGAAGTCGGCCAAAGTGCTGGGATATCACCCCGACGCCGTAGCACGCGGCCTTTCCTCGAAGCGGATGGATATGGTCGCGATCGTCGTTCGCCGGCTGGATTCGCCCTGGATCGGCGGCGTTCTGTGGGGCGTGTTGCGCGTTCTTGAGCGGCAGGGGATGGATGTCCTTCTGAAAGAGGCCGCCGAAGAGCGCCAGGCCGCCAGAGTGTTGCGGGAGATAGCGTCACGGCGGGCGGACGGGGTGCTCTGGTTCGGCAAGGCCCCGGACACGCCCGATGAATCGCGTTTCGGAGAGGGATCCGTCCCGATGGTGGTCGTCGGAGACGTCGCTTCGGGAAACACATGTGTCGTTCCGGCGCTCGAAGAGACCGTCGCCATGCTGAAGGCGCGTTTCGGCGGAAGCGTGATCTACATCGGCGGCGGCGCCCCGCAGATTCCGGGCCTTGCAGGGCTGCTTCCCGCAGCCGACCCGGACGCGAAAGCCGCCATACGCGACGGCGAATGCGGGGCGCCGGGCGTATGCGTTCCCGTTATCCGAACGTCGGAATCGCCCGCTCCGGCGGATTTCGTCCTTCGCTGGCCCGCGTTCGAAGTCGGAACCGCCGCCGCACGAATCCTGATGAACCGGATCGATGCCCGCGGCCTTCAACCCTCTCAGGTTCGCATCCCGCTCCTGCTTGAAGCGGAAAATAAACATTAGTTTATAAGCATCTTTTTTATAAACGATAGTTGACAACCCGATCTTTCGGGTGTATCGTTTCATCAATGATCGACGACAATGAAGCGTCGAATGAAGCGACACCCGAAGGGAAGGCGAATGGCATGTGGCAGAAAGACGGAAACGGAGAATGGTTTGTGGCGGGCGTCATCGACGTCCCCGCAGGGAACGCAACGATGTTGCGCTGGAGCAAGGATGACGACGGAACGTGGTATCAGACGAGCGCGATTGCGGTTCTTTCGCCGGGGATCAGTCTCGGTCTCGCGGGGTAGCGGTCGCTGCTCCCGGCCTCACGGAGATTGTCCCGAAGGGGTGAAAGAAACGCGTCAGTCGTTTTCGGCGAGCGAATCGTAGAGTTTCTGCATCATCTGGTCGAAGGAAAAAGGATAGTTCCCGCTGTAGAAACACGATCCATGCCGTACGACCGCCTTGCTGGGGCTTGATTCCATGTGTTGCTGCAACGCTTCCGGAATCTGAGTCAGCTTTGTCTCGACAGCCTTCGCGCCCTGTTGCGGCGTTTCCGGCAACAGAATGATCACCTGCCGGTTCCCCAGAAAAAACGCCAGATCGCTCTCTCGCGTGTTCGCTTTGACGAACTTGCAGAATTCCGTCATGAAATAGTTGTCCCGCGCGGTGTCCGGCTGCATTCCCGGCAAGGAGTGGAATTCCACGCGAAAGAAAACGGATGAGAGCCAACGCCGGTATCGCGACGCGCGGCTGATTTCCTCCGGGATCCGGACGTCCCCGAATGCTTTCGTGAATAGCAACGTCTCCGGATCGACAATCTCCAGCACTGTTATATTCCGTTGCGCCGCCCCTCCCCCCGAATTTCCCCGTTCGAGAAGAGAAAAGTGGAACACATCCCCGGCCTGCCGGTGTCCCATGCTGAACTGCTGCCCCTGGATGGAAACGGAGTCTTCCCCGAGAGGCAGAAAATCCGTCACGGGATGTCCGACCACCGACGAAACGTCCTTCCCGAGAAGTTTCAGCATCTCCCCGTTTGCGGACAGGACGTTGCCGTCTTCCGACGCGGAGAGAAACGGCGTCGGGATATCCTCGATGGAAAGGCCTGACGCCGGAGCGACTCCTTCGGCGGGATTCCGGAGCGACGTCCGGGCAGCGGCGGTCGCCGGTGTCCGGATCAGCGATCCCGCCAGAAGAATGAGCCCCACGATGGTTGTCGCGTTGGCGGCCCACGGGAGGATGGCGTACGTTCCGAGATGTTGCGCGACGATGTTGATGAAAATGCCCTGCGCTATGAGCTGGAGGGAGAAACGCGAGAGCGCCGATTCCCGCATCGTTGCGAGCGTGTACGTCGCGCTGACGAAGAGGTAGAGAGAGCCCAGAAGCAGCAGCGACGCGCCGGAATAAGCCTGCCGGTCGCCTGTTCCCTGCAGGAACAACGTGAGCAGCGCGAGCGGGATCGAAAGAACGGGAGGGAAGGTCAGCCAGAACATGCTGTTCAGGATGTCCTTGTCCGGGTTCCCCTGGGCTCGGGCGGGACGGGTGACCGTGTTTCTTTGTTCTTCAGAATGGCCATTCGCATCTTTCGCTCCCTCAGTTGACCGAAGTTCCCCCATGGGAATGAAAACGATTATAATGCATTCGGATGAGACTGCACACCTTTCGGAGCAGGAGGAGTACAGCATGTTGAAATGTGGCATCGTCGGATTGCCTCTGTGCGGAAAGAGCACCGTGTTCAATCTGATTACGAGGGCCGGGGCGGAGGTCAAAGCCTACGCCAGTGGAAAGACCGACCCGAACCGGGCCATGGTGGCCGTTCCGGATCCCCGGTTCGATCATCTGGTTTCCGTTTTCGAGCCCAAAAAGGAAACACCCGCGACCGTGGAGTTCGTGGACCTGGCGGGGCTGAGCAGAGACGCCAGCAAGGGAGCCGGGCTCGGCAACTCGTTCCTTTCGTTCGTCGCCGAATCCGACGCGCTCGTGCATGTCGTCCGGGCGTTCGACAATCCGGATGTCTCCCACTCGGAGAACAGCATCGATCCCCCCCGGGACTGGAAGATCGTCGAGATGGAGCTGATCTATCGGGATCTCGGCGTCATGGATAACCGGATCTCCCGTCTGAAATCCAAGAAGAAGCTGCTGCCCGCCGAAGAGGTCGAGATGGCGTTGCTCGAGCGGCTTCAGGGGGAGCTCATGGAGGAAAAACCCTTGCGGGAAGTCTCCCTGAGCGCGGAGGAACGGCGATCGCTGAGCGGTTTCGCGTTGCTGACGCTCAAACCGGAACTCGTCGTTCTCAACCTCGACGAGACGCAGACGCCCGAAACGGTTGTGGGCGGCGATGCGCTCCGGGCGATCGTCGAACAGCACGGCCTTCGTCTCGTGTGCGTGTACGGGCGTATGGAAATGGATATCGCCGAGCTTTCTCCGGAAGACCAGGAGGAGTTCATGACGGGACTCGGGATCCGGGAGCCGGGAAGGGACCGTCTGATCCGGAACGCGTACGGACTGCTCGGGCTCATCTCGTTTTTCACGACGGGCAAGGACGAAGTCCGCGCCTGGACGCTCCACAAGGGGGAGACGTCCGTCGACGCGGCCGGAACGATTCATACGGATCTCGCGCGCGGATTCATCCGCGCCCAGGTGATTCATTACGACGACTTCGTCGCCTGCAAAGACTCTTTCGCGGCCTGCAGGGACGCCGGTCTGCTGCGGCTGGAGGGGAAGGAATACCTCGTCCGGGACGGCGACATGATCGAAATCCGCTTCAACGTGTGACGTTCGCGCGCCCATGTGCGCGAACGGGTGGACACAAGCGGAATGATTGCTATAGAATGGCTCGCGTGACGCACGCCATACAGAAGGAGGCCTTGTGCAATGCCGATGCAAATCAGTTTTGACGAGTTGATTTCCATGATGATCTCCCGCCTGGACGGTCTCGCCATGAGCGACGAGAACATGAAGAGCCGTTCCAATATCGTGACCCGGGTTCTCTACAAGAAGGGGCTCATCACGGACGCGGACATCATCCAGTCCATCAGGGAGGAACACAGAATCCTCAAGGAACTGGGGCTGATTCAGGAAGAACCGGCCGACGACATGGTGAACGCCGTCGCCGAAAGCATTCTCCTCTGGATCAAGGGCGATGTTCCGGCGCTCAAGAAAAGCATGGAAGACTATGAAAAGAAACTTCAGGACGCCATGTCCAAACAGACGCAGAAACCCAAAATCGACGTCGCCTCTCCCGCCGTTCTGCAGCAGCTCAATCGAATGGGCGGACCGCAGCAGGGCGGGGGAAAAAAGATCATTCTCTGACGTTTCCGTTT
>CALMZW010000244.1 GCA_937870605.1 uncultured Synergistaceae bacterium | reverse complement strand
GACATCCCCTTTGACGAAACGCACCGCGGGGAATGGACGCAGGTTCGATTCGTATCCCGACGAGAGATTGTCGAGAACGGCGACGGGACAGCCGTCGCGAGTCAGCGCTCCGACGATATTCGAACCGATGAATCCGGCTCCTCCTGTAACGACGTATCGCATCATTGTTTTCCCTCCAGACGCGGAACCGTATAAAGGACGGCGACGGCTCCCGTACGTTCTTTTCGAAAGAATCTGCCTGTGAACGATGTTTTCATGGATGATCCGTGCGGATCAGCGATGAAAAGATGTCTTCGAAAGCAGTAACCCCAATATTGAATGATAGCTCTTTTTCGTAGAACTGTCTGCCGTTCGCGCCCATCGCCGAGCGTTCCGCATCGCTCATATTCCGCAACTTCAGGACGGACCGCGCGATATCTTCAGGGTTTTCGGGGCGGCAGCACAGCCCGGCGTTCGCTATTCGCACGAGATCGGCCGCGTTTCCTTCGACTCCAATGAGGATGGGCTTTCCGACAGCCATATACGCCTGCGTTTTCGACGGAATCGTTATCCTGAAGAGCGGATCGTCTTTCAGATGAACCAGAAGAACGTCCGCGCACGCAAGAATGTCTCCCATCGCCGACATGGGTTTTCGGGGGAGGAAGACGACATTGGAGAGGGGAGAGGCGCGGTCTGCGGCTTTCGCTTTGAGACGATCCGTTTCCACGCCGCCGCCGACGAAAGCGAAGAGGACGTCTTCGGCGGTCCGGCCGACGATTCGCGCCGCATCGAGAACGGCGTCGAGCGCCTGCGCCCTGCCCATCGTTCCGGCGAACATGACGACGAAATTGTCGGCCAATCCCAGTGATTGCGCGATTTGGGGGTTGCGGGGACGGGGCGAGTGCGCGGTTTCCTCCGTCCAGTTATAGACAACCCGGATTTTTCCGGCGGGGACCCCGCGTTCGATCAGGAGATCCCGGAATCCGGGCGAGAGCACGGTGATGACGGACGCCCTGCGGTAGGCGAAGCGGCATGCTTTCTCTATCGTGCGGAGGGTTCCGGGATTCGAGAGCATCCCCGTCGCCGCGATGGTGTCCGGCCACATGTCCTGAATATCGAGGACGACGGGAACCCGTTTGACGCCGCCGATGACCGCCGCCGCGAGTCCGGTCGTCAGCGGCGGGTGATAGGCGTAGATGACGTCGGGTTTGCGAGTCATCGCGCTCCCGAGAACGGATGCAGACGC
>CALMZW010000243.1 GCA_937870605.1 uncultured Synergistaceae bacterium | reverse complement strand
CTCGAATCCCTGCAACAGCTCAAGGATAATCTGGAAATCCGTGTGGCCGAGCGAACCGCCGAACTCGAGACCGTCAACAGACGCCTGCGAATGGCGAGCATGGAGGACGCCCTCACGAAGCTGGCCAACCGGAGGTGGTTCAACACGACGATGGACCGCGAAATCCGGCGCGCGCGGCGGAACGGCGACCCGCTGTCGCTCCTGATGATCGACGTCGACTTCTTCAAGCAGTACAACGACCGCTACGGGCATATCAAGGGAGACGTCTGTCTGAAAAAAATCGGGGCGGCCCTGCGCGAGACGTTCCGGCGAGCCGAAGATCTCCCCTGCCGGTACGGCGGGGAGGAATTCGCCGTCATCCTGCCCGCAATCCCCGCCGAAGAAGCATGTGCGCTCGCGGAGCGGCTCCGGAGGAAGATCGAAAAACTCTCGATGCCGCACGACGCGTCATCCGTCGCGCCGATCGTCACGATCAGCGCGGGAGTCGCCACGGAACAGAATACCTCGTATACGATGGAACACCTCATCGACAATGCGGATCAGGCGCTCTACAAGGCGAAGTCGGGCGGCCGGAACCGGGTGTTTCTCTGGAAATAGCCCTCGAAAAACATACTTATTGACAACCGTAAAAGCTTTCGTTACAATAAGTATGCATTTCAAGGAGGGATTCGCGATGTCTTTTTCGGAAAGCCACGTCGGATCGGCGGGAAGCGCCTGCCTTGCGGTTCTCAAGCGAACATTCGCGCTCGAGCGCGGAGACACGGGAATTCTCAGGCTCAGCGGACGCGGCGACGTCCTCGTGATCGACCGGAAACTCGCTCCCGGCGAGGGACGATTGACCGTCGCCGTGACGGACGGCCGCGTCAAACTCTTCCGCCGGCGGGGCGCCTTCGATCTCTCCGGCCTCTTTCACCTGTTTCGCACGACGAAGCCTACGGTCATGCAATAGGCGGCCGCGCCCGGAGTTACGCGACGGCGATATGGACGACGCCCGCGACGCCGTCCCCCCCAAAGGGCATCCGCGCGTCTTCCGTCACACCCGTGACGAACAGGGCGTCCAGCCCGCGGAGGGAGACCGGTCGATCCTCCGGTCCGGAGAGCGTGCAGCTTCCCTGAAGACAGACGACAACCGTCGTCTCACCCGCCGTCGCGGTAATGGTCGTCCCTTCGGACGCCAGGACGAGAAGCGTTCGGGTTCGCACGTTCCCGCGGAGCGCCATCACGTTGAAGTCCCGGATCGGCCCTTCGGACAGCGTGCTCATGACGGAGGCCTCTCCGGGAAAGACGAACGGATCGCCGAACCGGGCAAGCGCCGTTCGTTTCCCGTCCACGTCGAGGATCATCCCCGCCCCATCGACGACGACGAGCGTGCGATCATACCCCGGAAAGAGGGAAAAGGGGCCGTCCGCCTGAACGAGCGCCGAACTCAGACGCCACAGGAACGGGTCCGCAAGCGCCGCGCCATCCGGCGCGATCGCGATCTCCTCCGTCACGCCGAGTCCGTTCTTCCACGGCATCCGCCGGTGTTCTTCACGTCTTCTGATCGTCAGCGAAACCATTTTCGTTCCTCCGATGCTCCGTGATATGCAAGCCCGTCCGGTATTACGGCTGCATCCATAGTCTCCGGTCATCCGCCACCTCGTAGATCCTCCCCCTGATCCGGTCCCAGGCGTACACACCGTTTGCAGCAGGGCGCCCTATTGCGTCGAGAAAGGTCATCCCCTCAGCGTATGCGCGGTCGCGTGTGACGAAGCCGCGAACCTCGCGCGCGAGCGGCAGGCGTCCGACCGGCGCGTCCTTTCGCCAGACCCCGTGGGGCGGAAGCACGTTCCTTCTCGTCAGCGCGTACACGGTCTTCGCGTATTCGGCGGGCCCATGATCCGCGAAGAGCAGCGCCGCGGCCGGATCGGAGAGAAAGGCCAGAAGCAGCTTTCGCGCAAGCCAGGGCGCGCCGGGGTCGTTCATCTCCGCAAGCGCCCCGGCCGCATAGAGGATCGCATCGACGGCGGCGAGCGGCGTGGGAATCTCCCGAGGCCGCCAGAAGCCGCCGGTTTCGTTCCACCGCGCGGGGTCTCCGTCCGGAACGAGCGCGTCCAGCAGCGCAAGCGCGTTCGCGGCCCGAAGTTCCGGCGATATCCCTTCCCGCATGAGCGAGTCCCACAGGTCGAGCGGGGAGATATTTTCGGCCTCTTCCGCAAGACGGATCCGCAGCGCCTCCGCATCGGCGTTTCCCGCCGCCGCCGATTCGTACCGCGCCGCAAGATCGTCGAAACGCGACGCGAAGGCCGCGGGAACGCTCACCACAACAAGCAGCAACACGAAAACAAGTCCATTTCGCCGTTTCATTCCGTACCGCCTCCGCATGTCGGCGCCCTGTCCGTCGCCGCGAACGCCTGCGCCGATCATGGCGTTCTTTTTCGGCGACTGACATCGCAGCCATCTTGTGTGTACGAAGAAAGCGTACCACAATTTACGAGAGAGGATACGGGGCGGCTCGTGATTCGGGCCGTTCCGTATCCTCTCTTTTGTCCCGTCATGTCCCTGGATCGCCTTCTTCAGAGCTTACTGAACGTACTGGTCGTGTTCTTTCGGAACGAGGTCGCCCATTTCCCCCATCACTGCGTAGAGGTTCCCCCTGCCCCGGTCCCCGGCGTAGTCGCCATTGGCGACGGGGCGTCCGGCCCCCTCCAGGCAGGTCATCCCATCCTCCATCGCGCGCCCCCGCTTGATGAAGCCCTTGCACTCGCACGCAAGGGGCAGACGTCCGACCGATACGTCCTTTCGCCAGACCCCGTGGGGCGGCAGCACTTGCTTTCGCGTCAGCGCGTCCACGGTCATCGCGTATTCGGCGGGGCCGTTATCCGCGAAGAGCAGCGCCGCCGCCGGATCGGAGAGAAGCGCCAGAAGCAGCTTTCGCGCAAGCCAGGGCGCGCCGGGGTCGTTCATCTCCGCAAGCGCCCCGGCCGCATAGAGGATCGCATCGACGGCGGCGAGCGGCGTGGGAATCTCCCGAGGCCGCCAGAAGCCGCCGGCCTCGTTCCACCGCGCCGGGTCTCCGTCCGGAACGAGGGCGTCAAGCAACGCAAGCGCGTTCGCGGCCCGAAGTTCCGGCGATGTCCCTTCCCGCGTGAGCGAGTCCCACAGGTCGAGCGGAGCCGGCTTTTCGGCCGCGCCCGCAAGTCGCGTCCGCAACGCCGCGGCGGCGACGTCCCCGATCCTCGCCGCTTCGTACCGTGCAAGAAGATCATCGTAGCGGGACGCACAGGCCGCGGTTCCATACAGCACCACAAACACCAGCGCACACAGGAGCGCGTTTCGTCCTTTCATACCCGCACCACCTCCGTTGTCAGCTCACGTCAATGGTTCAACACGCTTTTCTCGCTCGATCCGCAACTCTAGTCTGAATATTCTACCCCTTTACGGGTCCGCTGTCATGCGCCTTTCGTCCCCGGTCACGCGGGCCGTTTCGTTCAGGAAAGCGCGGCATCGCCCACGGGAGCGTAACGACAGACAGAGAGAGGACGGTTCGGAAAACCGAACCGCCCTCTCTTGGTATTCCCGTTTGGCGCAGCTTTTCCCGATGTCCGTATCAGACGGCGGTTTTCGGGAAAGTTCGCTTCTGGTACCACCACTCGGCCGCCAGGATGACCACGCCCGCGATATCCGTATATAATCCGGGCTTGATGAGCATCAACGCGGCCGCAAAAACGATGACGCGCTCCACCAGTGTCAGTTTGCCGTACCAGAAACCGGCTCCGGCGACCGCAAGGCAGAAGGCGCCGATCAGGGCCGTGATGGAGACGCCGATGACCTGGACGACCGTCGTATCGATGAGCAACAGCGACGGGTCGTACGCGAAGATGTACGGGATCAGAAACGCGGCGATGGCGAGCCGCAACGAGGTCCATCCGGTCTTCATCGCGTTCGCGCCCGCTATTCCGGCGCCCGCGTAGGCTGCGAGCGCGACCGGCGGCGTCAGATCCGCGATGATTCCGTAGTAGAGGATGAACATGTGCGCCGCGATCGGCGGGACGCCGAACTTCTGGATCGCCGGAGCGGCCATCGAGGCCAGGATGATGTACTTCGCCGTCGTCGGCAGGCCCATTCCCAGGATGATCGACGCGATCATCGTGAAGAAGAGCGTGAAGAAGAAGCTGCCTCCGGCGAGCAGGATGATGCCGTTCGCCATCTTGAGACCGAGTCCCGTGAGCGTGACGATGCCGATGATGATTCCCGCGCACGCGCATGCCGCCGCGACGCCGAGCGCCCCTCTGGCGCCGTTCTCGAGGGCTTCCATGATGTCGGAGAACTTCAGCCGCGTGCTCTTGCGCATCATGGCGACGACAATCGTGGCGATAATGCACACGAGAGCCGCCCGCAACGGGGTGTATCCGCTCACGAGCATGTAGACGATGACGAAGAGCGGAAGAAGCAGGTGTCCGCCATCCTTCAGGACTTTCTTCGGATCGGGCAGGGTCTCTTTGGGCAGCCCTTTGAGCCCGAGGCGCAACGCTTCCATGTGCACCATCAAGCCGACGGCGAGGTAGTAGAGCACGGCCGGAAGGGCCGCCGCGATGGCGATCTTG
>CALMZW010000242.1 GCA_937870605.1 uncultured Synergistaceae bacterium | reverse complement strand
CGACGTCGAAGATCAGTTCGAGCCCCTTTTCCTGCGCCTTCATCGTCACCTGGTTGGCAAGATTGCCGAGCACGCTGCCGAGGTCGAAGTCGATTCGTTCGAGATCGAGCTTTCCCGCCTCGATTTTCGAGAAGTCGAGGATGTCGTTGATGATCCCGAGGAGGTTCTGCGCCGAGACGTTCACCTTCGAGACGTAATCGCGCTGCTTCGGCGCCAGGTCGGTCCGGAGCGCCAGATGGCTCATGCCGATGATCGCGTTCATGGGCGTTCGGATCTCGTGGCTCATGTTCGCGAGGAAGTCGCTCTTGGCCTTCGTCGCGTTTTCGGCTTCGAGCTTCGCTTCCTGGAGGTCCGCGTTGATCTTCTGCATCGACCGTCTCGCGCCCGCAAGCTCTTCGACGCGCGCCCGGAGGGTCTCGTCGGTCTTTCGGAGCTTCCCGACGACGGCGTTCAACTCGGCTTCCGTTTTCCTTCGCGCCGCCACCTCGGACGACAGCCGGCGGTTCCAGAACAGGGTCAGCGCGATGACGGCGACCGCCGCCGCCGCGATCCTCCAGACAAGCGCGTAGTCGATTCCCTTTGCGTATTGGACATGAATCCAGCGGTTTTCGATCTCCCGGTGTTCCTGCTCCGTCATCGACGCCAGGACCTTGTCGATGATCGAGACGGCCTCCGGATACCGCGGGTCGACGCCGAACCGGTGGTCGAACCGGTACCCCGCCTCACCCGCGATCTTGAGATTGACGAGGCCGAGATCCCGCATCGCCTCGATGGCGACCGCCATGTGCTCCACGAACGCGAACGCGCTGCCGTCGGCGACACGCAGCAGCCCTTCGGCGACATCGTTCGTCTCGACGAGCCGGATTTCGGGGTGATGACTCCTGATGTAGTTCGCGGCTGTATACCCCCTGCCGGCAGTGACTGTCCGGCCCGCGAGTTCGGCGACGTCTCTGATGTAGCTCACGTCGTTCCTCGTGACGATCACGAGCGGATACGACGCGTAGGGGGCGGACGGAAGGATCTCCCGGCCGACGTCATCGCCGCTCGCGACCGCCGGGATCATGTCGATCTCGCGGCGGGCGTAGGCGTTGAGGACATCGGACCACGCATCGCGCCTCCGGTGCTCGAAACGCAGCCCGGTGCGCTCCGTGATGACCTTCAGGTAATCGGCGATCAGCCCGTCGAAGTCGCCTGACACGCCGACCACGGACAGCGGGCGCCAGTCGACCTCGCTGAAGGCCAGCGGCCCGTGGGATTCGATAAACGCCCGTTCGGCGGCCGTGAGCGGAATCCGTCCGCCCATACGGGCCGCTGCGGACGCTTTCCCGGTCCACTTCTCGTAGAGCCGCCGGACCTCGCTTTCCGGGATTAGCGTCATCCCCCGGCGCAGGATGGACGCCAGAAGGGGGTGATGCTTCCCGACCGCCGCGTGCAGCCGGAGCGGAGCGCCTCCCGTGATTCCGACATCCTCGCCGCGGACGAGTTCCTGTTCGCCGGGCTTCCCGCTGAAAAATTCGACCACGGGAACCGCGTCGACGACGACGTCCGCCTTCCCCTGCGCGACGGCACGGACCGCCTCGCCGATGTCGGCGGTCTCGACAAGGTCGGCCGATGCGATGCGCCGAAGCGCGTCCCCGAAAAGCGACCCCGTCGTCACCGCGACGCGCCGTCCGGAGAGATCCTTCGCCGAGGTCACGCGCGGTTCACCCCGTCTCGTGAACGGAGCGATTTCGACGGACGCGTAGGAGGGCAGGAAGGAGAGGAAATCCTCCCGTTCCGGTGTCGCCGCGACACACGTGAGGACATCGACCTCCCCCGAGCGGATCTTCGAGAAGAACTCGTCCCGCGATCCGAGCGCGACGAACCGGACGTCGAGCCCCGCCCTCTCCGCGAGAAGCATCATGTATTCGACCGCGAACCCTTTTGGAACGCCGTTTTCGAGGTAGCTCAGCGGCGGGCGGTTCTCATCGTTCTGGACGCGGATCTCCCGCGTGTTCGCGAGAAAGGTCCGCTCCTCGTCGGTGAGCGCGGCCGCGAACTCGGCCGGAATCTGTCGCGCGTGACGGACGATCCACTTCCTTTCGAGTTCATCCCGGTCATTAGGGGAGATCCTGCCGAGTCCCTCCTCGACGCGCGCGAGGACATCCGCCCTGTCGCGCGACACGGCGGCGTAATAGACCTGCGAGAAGAGCGGGGCGGATTCGTCGAAGGAGAAGATATTGGAGATGCGGTTCATCCCAAGGTAGTGGTTCAACCCCAGCCTCGTCGAGACGAACACCTTGACGTCCCCCCGCATCGCGGCGCGATAGAGGTCGTCGAAGTACTCGTAGAACGCGATCCGGAACGCGGGGAGCCTGGCCCGGAGGTAGTCCTCCGTGTACCCGTGCGTCGCGATTCCGACGATCATCCCGAACGTGTCGTCGAGCGTTCGGACGGTGCGGACGGCGGGATGGGAGAACAGGAAATAGTCGACGCTCAGGATGGGCCCGGCGAACGCGAGACTGGCCTCGCGCCCGGGAGTCCGGAAGATCCCCGCGTGCAGATCGGCGCTTCCGGTCTCGAGGTATTCGATGGATTCGTTCAGTCCGGGGGCCCGCACGATATCGACGGACACCCCGGCCCGTTCCGCCCAGAGCCGCCAGAAGTCGGCGAAAAGGCCCATCGCGTCCCCCGATTCGTTCTCGAACTTCAGCGGCGCGACGCCCGGGTTGTAGACGACGCGCAACCGCTGTTCTCCGGACGCCGCGCACGGACGGGGCGACAACGCCGCCGACGCGACAAGAAGGAGAAGGACGAGAAACGCCGTATTCCGGCAGGGACGGGAACCGTCGACCGTTCGCATCATGTTCTCTCACCCCGGGTGTGACGCATCTGCCTGTATGAAGGGGAATGACGCCTGCGTTTCCGGAATTCCGCATCGTTTTGTCTTTCAATTATGGAGATTCTTGACTGTTATTGTATCAGAGTATTCGTTCCCACGCTC
>CALMZW010000241.1 GCA_937870605.1 uncultured Synergistaceae bacterium | reverse complement strand
GGACTCCCGCTTCATCGGCGATCTTTTTCGCGTTAGTATCGGGGAGGACATTGAAGCCGATGATAATCGCCTTTGAAGCCGACGCAAGCATGACATCGGATTCGGCTATTCTTCCGACACCTTTATGCAGAATTGTTATCCCGACCTCGTCGTTGCCGATCTTCTCAAGCGCGTCGCAAAGAGCCTCCGCGGATCCCTGAACATCGCATTTCACGAGAAGGTTCAGGTGCGGTTTGTCGTCGCCTGCGAGTTGCGAGTATAGCTCTTCGAGAGTAATCTTCCTCGGCGAAAAAACGATCCCGTCTCTGCGAATCTGGTCCTTCTCCGAAAGAAGATCGCGCGCCTCACGCTCCGATTCGACCTGATGAAAGATCTCTCCAGGTTGCGGGACGCCGTTCAGACCGAGAATTTCGACAGGCATGCTCGGTCCGGCATCGCACACGGGGTTCCCTTTCGAGTCGATCATGGCGCGGATTTTCCCCCAGCAGGTATCGAAGATAACCACATCGCCGCGGCAAAGCGTTCCTTGTTGGACTATTACTGTAGCGACGGGCCCCTTGCCTTTGTCAAGCTCGGCTTCGATTACAACTCCTTCCGCCGTGACGGACGGATCCGCCTTCAATTCTTCCATTTCCGCGACGAGCAATACCATTTCAAGAAGGTGTGGGACACCCTGACCGGATTTTGCAGACACGTCGACCGTGACGGTCGTGCCGCCCCATTCCTCAGGCATAAGCCCCATATCCGATAGTTGTTGCTTGACGCGATCCGGCTTCGCGTCAGGCTTGTCAACCTTATTCACAGCAACGATGATGGGAACTCCGGCGGCCTTCGCGTGGTTGATGGCCTCTCTCGTTTGCGGCATAACGCCATCGTCGGCAGCGACAACGAGAATCGCTATATCTGTCGCCTGGGCCCCGCGAGCGCGCATCGCCGTGAACGCCTCATGCCCAGGCGTATCGAGGAAGACGATCTCGCGCCCTTCGTGAACGATGGTGGAGGCGCCGATGTGCTGCGTGATACCGCCTGCCTCCTGCGACGTTATGTTCGTATTTCGGATACAGTCCAGAAGCGTTGTCTTTCCGTGATCAACGTGGCCCATCACAGTAACGATTGGAGGTCTGGGAACGAGATGATCGCCACGAAAAACGGTTCGTTTCACTGGAACACAGACAAGAGCTTCGCCTTCCGCAATTTCTTCGGAATCGTCGAAAATAACGACATCGACGTCGTGAACCTTGCGGAACACATCAATGATCGGTTTCTCCAGTTCTGCGTCCGCAGACACGACAACGCCGGAATCAAGAAGAATTTTAACGCCCTCTTCCGGCGTCATCCCGAGAAGGACGCACAGATCTCTCAAAGTCGCACCCTTGGAAAGCTTCAAAACTGGTCTTTCATCGCCGGCGTTCTGAACGCTGCTCAACAAGGGGGAAGGAATGCGTGTGCCGAGGGATTCTTCGATGATTTGCGCAACGTCAGTATCGATGGAACTCATATGCGTTTTAACATCTACACCCAGATCCACCAATAATGTCATCAGTTCTTTGTTTGTTTTTCCCAATATTTTCGCCAGTTCATAGACTCGTATCTTGCTCAAACTCAATTCCCCCCTCCGGCAGGAGACGCATCATGCTTTGTGCGAATCCTCCGTGCATAGGAACAGCAACCACGTGCGTGTTCCGAGTTCCGATTGACGTTGACAGAGTGAAGCGGTCAATTCCATGCAGCACTCGGAACACACTGCCCCTGCGTTCAAAGGAATCAGAGACCAGGGCGCCGGCTTCCCCCGCACAGTCTTCTGGAAACAGGACAAGAGCCCGTTTTCCTGAAAGCAGATATGATTTTACACCATCTTTCCCGATGATTAGTACCTGCGCTTTCCGAGCGAGTCCCAAAAGAGACAACAACGATCCGTTCATGCTTCTTTTCCCTCCAGAAGCGAAAGCAACTCCGCATAAAGCAAATCCGGAATACGCACGCGGAGAGCCCTGGAAAGCGCGTTCGTCTTCTTTGCTTCCATGATGCACGCCCTGTTCAGGCATACATAGGCGCCACGCCCGGGAGCCTTTCCCGTTATATCTATCTGTACATCTTCACCGGAAGCATTCCGGACAATACGAAGCATTTCCCGTTTTGTTTTTTCCTCCCTGCATCCGACACACATTCTTGGTCGTCTTCTTTTCTGAGCTTCCATAAACGCCCTCAAAAGATACCGATCAAAGAATATCCTGGAAAAGATCGTGCAGGGTCGGCATTTTTTCCGCCTCCAGGGCGTTGATGTCAATTTTCCAGCCGGTCAGACGAGCCGCCAGCCGGACATTCTGTCCGGCTTTGCCGATCGCGAGCGACAATTGATCGGGCCTTGCGTACACCGATACGGCTCTCTCAAGATCGAGATTCGGTTCAATCTTGACGATTTTGGCGGGAGAGAGCGCGTTTCGTATGAACTGAAGCGGATCGTTGTTCCAGATTATGATGTCGATCTTCTCTCCGCACAGCTCCTTGCTGATGGACTTGATCCGAGCTCCGCTGTTTCCCACACAGGCGCCTACGGAATCTACGTTTGAATCAAGCGAAAAAACTGCGACTTTCGCGCGCGCTCCCGCTTCGCGAACGATTCCCTTGAGTTCGATGATTCCATCCGAAATCTCAGGCACTTCCAGTTCGAGGAGCTTGCGTAGCAAACCGGGATGGGTTCGGGAAACGACGATTCGTGGCCCGCGTGTCGTTTGTCGCACATCAAGAAGGTAGAACTTCATACGCTCTCCGGGAGTGTATAATTCGCCTACGATTCTCTCTTCGCGGGGCAGTATCGCCTCTGTTCGTTCGTTCAGGCGTATGAGAACCTGATCGTGTTCCGACTTGAATACGAGCCCGGTCACAAGATCTCCGACCCGGTCTGCGAATTCCTCGAAAATATTCTGGCGCTCCGCATCTTTCAAACGCTGGATGATGACTTGCCGCGCAGTCTGCGCAGCGATGCGCCCGAAGTTCTCGGGATTCTCTTCAATCCGTATGATATCTCCCGTGTCGACGTCGAGAAAGCCGAGTTTCCTGGCGTCCGAAAGGGAAATCTGCGTATCCGGAGTATCCACGATGTCGACAATTTGCTTGATCTCGCAAAGCGATACGCTTCCACTTTCGAGGTCTATGTGAACTTCGACATCCTGATTGCCGTCCTGGTACTTTCTGTATGCGGAAACGAGCGCTGCCTCCAGACTCGATGCGACGATCTCCGGCGAGAGGCCTCTTTCCGTCGTTATCTGCTTCAAGGCACGCACGAAATCGCGTCCGAGCTGCATATATCTCTCTCCTCCTCAAAAACGGCCAGAATTTTATTTCGGCTCTTTATAAACTATATGTGCGTTTGCAATGATATTGAAAGGAACAATGAGCACATCGCGAGTATCTATTTCCTCTATACGAACAAATTCGTCTTTTACGGCCATTATGTCGCCGGTGATCTGTCTTCTCCCGTCGACAGGTTCGCGAAGGCGGACTCGAACAGATTTCCCCTGAAAACGAATGTAATCATCAAGAGTAAAAAGAGGACGTTCTATTCCGGGAGAACTGACCTCGATGGAAAATTTCTCAAGAAACGCGGGATCCATCTCGTCTATTTTTTTGACGACGGCCCTGGAAACGATTTCGCAATCCTTGACGAGGATACCGCCGATACTGTCTATAAATATCTGCAGCGTGGAATCGTGTTGTTCCGTGACAAACCGGGTCAAGACACATTCGTAGCCCAAGTTCTCAATCGTTTCCCGGACAACGGTCAGCGCATCGCTTTTCGCCAAAGGCAACGATCTTCGCCTCTCTCTCGTTCTTCCCATAAAAAACGAAGAGTGGGAAAGCCCCACTCTTCGGCAAAAGTCCTCTCCAAATCACAACAGACAGTCTAACACACGCGGCTTCCCAACGCAACTAAAATGCCGTGTCCGAGATAAACTCACTCCACCAGTCATCCAGAGACGTTTCAAAATCCCAAATATCCGGCGAAAGAACAAGCAAATCGGAAAAGGCCTCTTCCTCAAGAACCGGGAGATCCAACACCCCGTTCCAGTAGAGAACGCCATCCATCTTGTTCGAGGAGAAAACTCTCGCTTCCAAGGTTTCTCACTCCCCCGCGCTTGTCACGTTATTCGACCCAATAGTTTGGAGCTTCCTTGGTGACGACAACGTCATGAGGATGACTTTCCTTGACCGATGCCGATGATATTCGAACGAATCTGGCCTTTGTCTGAAGTTCCTCGACCGTCGCCGCCCCGACATACCCCATCCCGGCGCGCAAACCGCCGTTCAGCTGGTACATGACACCGCCCAGCGGCCCCTTGTACGCAGCCAATCCTTCTATTCCTTCCGGCACGAGCTTCTCGGCGGAAGACCCTTCCTGGAAATATCGGTCTTTGCTGCAGCCTTCCTTCATGGCTCCAAGCGATCCCATTCCCCTGTAGCTTTTGTATGAACGTCCACGGTAAATGACGACTTCGCCGGGGCTTTCCTCCGTTCCTGCGAACAAGGATCCGATCATGACGCAATCCGCTCCCGCGGCGATAGCCTTAACGATGTCGCCGGAATAACGAATGCCGCCGTCGGCTATGACCGTTTTTCCGCGCTCATGGGCGACTTTCGCCGCATTAACAACTGCGGTGAGCTGCGGCACGCCTATTCCTGCAATGATGCGGGTAGTGCAGATAGACCCTGGTCCAACGCCCACTTTGATCCCGTCGGCGCCCGCTGTAATGAGCGCTTCCGTCGCCTCCGCGGTTGCAACATTTCCGGCGATGATCCTCATGTCGGGAAACTCGGCGCGAATGCGTCGTACGGTCTCTATGACACGAGATGAATGACCGTGCGCTGTATCCACGATAATGACGTCGACTCCTGCCCTTACCAGCGCAGCGGCGCGTTCGAGGGCGTCCATGCCCGATCCGATCGCCGCTCCGACGCGAAGTCGGCCATGCGCATCTTTTGAAGCCAAGGGAAATTCCATGACTTTCTGGATGTCCTTAATGGTGATCAGGCCCTTGAGAATGCCATCGACATCAACGATAGGGAGCTTCTCGACCTTGTGGAGCATAAGTATCTTTTTCGCATCCTCAAGGGTTGTCCCTTCGGAAGCTGTAATGAGGTTTTCGGACGTCATGACGCCACGAATCATCTGTTTATAATCCGTGACGAAGCGGAGATCCCGGTTCGTGATAATTCCAACCAGTTTTTTTCTTTCATCAACAATGGGGACACCGGAGATGTGGTAGTGAGACATGAGGTCGATTGCGCTCTGAACCGGATCTTCTGCGTGAAGGAAGAAGGGATCGACGATAACCCCGGATTCCGATCGTTTAACCTTGTCGATTTCGGCGGCCTGTTGTGCAACAGGCATATTCCTGTGGATTATTCCGATGCCGCCTTCTCGCGGAATTGCAATTGCAAGGCGTGATTCCGTAACAGTATCCATAGCGGCGCTGCATATCGGAACCGCCATGGATATATCCGG
>CALMZW010000240.1 GCA_937870605.1 uncultured Synergistaceae bacterium | reverse complement strand
TTGACAATAACGCTCGGGAACAAATCTGTTACTGTAGTCACAATGACGCAGTCGTTGCGGGGGGTTCCGCCCTGTGTTGAGAGAAGAGCTGAAAGGAGGGGGTGATATGGTTCGGATCGTGCTTGCGGACGATCATCCTTTGACGCGTTCCGGCCTGGCTGCATGGCTGGATACGGAAGACGGCATCGAGCTTGCCGCCCAGGCGACCGACGGAGAGTCCGCATGGCGGGAAGTTCTTCGTCTGGAACCGGACCTGGCGATCCTGGATATAGAGATGCCGAACGGCAACGGCATCGAGATCGCTTCACGGATCATGAAGCACAAACTCAGGACGAATGTTCTGATGCTCACGGCGTACAGCGCGCAGCAATACGTCATGGCCTCCGTGCGGGCGGGCGCGAAGGGCTTCGTCCTGAAATCGGCTCCGCTCGATCAGTTGCGGAAGGCGATCTTCGACGTGGCGCGGGGAATTTTTTACCTTGACCCCGCAGTTTCTCTGGCGCGGGAAGAGACGACGAGGGAAGAGCTTTCGGACAGGGAGAGGGAGGTCCTGATCCTTTCGGGACAGGGACTCTCGGCGCACGAAGTGGCGCGATTGCTCTCCATCACGGAACGAACCGTTGCGGCGCACCTGAGTGCCGTATACGGCAAGCTGGGGGTCCGAAACAAGACGGCGGCGATTCTCTTCGCGCTGAAGAAAGGAATCGTCTTGCTGGATCAGCTGCATTTCGTCGATTCCGGGGAAGTGCGGCAATGAAGAAAAACCTTCTGCTTCTGCTCATGATCGTCGTAACGCTGTTCACCGCAATCTCCTTTTTCATATCGGTCTATGCGTTTAGGGCGCAGGAACTGGCGATGGATTCGATGATGCGTTCCTACGCTCTGGACCTGGCGGAGAATTTTGCAAACGCCCCTGTCCCCGGTTCCGGACACCCTTTTGCGGGAAGAGGGCAACCGCAAAGGATGATGCGTTTCCGGATGCTCCTGACGACCCCCGCTTTGCAGAGCCGGGACGCTGGGGGCGTCCTCCTGCTTTCCCGGGAGGGGAGCATTCTGGCCGCTTCGCCGGGCGCGGAACGATTGCTGCCGCTTTGGGAACGCAGACCTCCCCTTGGCGAACCGCAGGAGGTGCGCGATTCGAAAGGAGACAGCTATTACGTTGTCGTGAACACGCTTCAGGATGACGGCTACGTCCTGGCGGCAGTTTCCAAAACCTATCTTCTGGCCCCGCTGATTCGCATCTGGAGATTCTGGCTGTTTTCCGCCGCAGGCGCCTCCGCCGCAATCTTCGTCGGAATTGTCCTGCTGTGGCGGTACCTCGCGGCTCCGCTTCGCCGGATCGTGGAAGAACTCAAGGGCATGAAATGGGGAAAGGACCGCATCGTGCGGCTCTATGCCGGTCCCGTCTCCGAGCTGGAAGCGCTTTCGGCCGTTATCGGACGGTTATCCGTGGAGGCGATCGAAAAGGAAGCGCTTAAGGTCCGCTACGTGACCGATCTGGTTCAGGCGCAGGAGAACACCAGAAAACAACTTGCCCGGGAACTTCATGACGGCGCGCTTCAATCTGCCGTTGCGGCGATCAAACGCATTCAACTGGCGAAGGAAGCGGCGGGAGGGAGCGTGAACGCGACGCTGCGGGAACACCTCGACAATGCGGAGGATGTCGTCCGTATTGCGGCGGACGAAATTCGGGGCTACTGCGACGAGCTTTCTCCCTCCTGGGTCAAGCTGGGGCTTGTCAGCGCGATGTGCGAAATCTCGGATCGTCTTTCGGGGGCGTATGGCGGCGTCGCAATCGACATCGACGTTGACGAGACGCTGGATTCCCTTCCCGAAGAGCACATGCTGGCGCTGATACGCATCTTTCAGGAGGCGGTGTCGAACTCGGTCCGACACGGAGATGCCCATACCGTTCGGGCCGTCATCGGAAGAGAGGACGGTATGATCCGTTGTTCCATCGAAGACGACGGCTCCGGGTTCGATTCGGATGCGTATTCGGAAACGGAATATGAACGACTTCGCACGACAGGACACCGGGGGCTGGCGAATATCAACGAACGCGTCCGGCTGCTGCGCGGGACGATGCGACTGGAATCCCGGCCCGGGAAGGGCTGCCGCATCGACATCACCTTTCCGGACATTCCTGTTGCGATGTGACGAACGGACTCGCGGCTCCCGGGAGCGGGAAGGGCGCGGGCGAAACGCCCCGCACGATTCCCGCTCCGCTCCCGGCTTCGATGGTTTGCGGCGTTACGACACCCGAATCTCCATACAGGAGACGCCTTCCGGGTTTCAGGCAGGCGCGACGGACGATGATTCGAGAAGCGCCTGCGGCAGCGACGATCGCTCGACGGCCGCGAACCCGAGGC
>CALMZW010000239.1 GCA_937870605.1 uncultured Synergistaceae bacterium | reverse complement strand
GGAACTCAAAGAACTCTTGGCGTCCCGTTTTTCGCTGAAACCGGAGAATATCATCCTTGGGAACGGCGGAGACGAAATTCTCTGGCTTTGTTTCACCGCTTTCACAGGGAAGAACAGATCCGTCTTTTTCTTCGATCCTTCGTTTTCCGAGTATGAACGATTGTCGCATGTTTTCGGCGTTCCCGTCGTATCGTCAAGCATATCGGTGACGCATGAGGCGTCGTTCGATTCTTCCGGATGCGGCGCGCTTCTGCGGAAGCACGTCCCTTCCCTGGTGCTGATGGATACTCCCAATAATCCCACGGGGAAAGCGATCCCGGCTTCTATCCTTGAAGATGCGTCCGCCTGGACACAGGCTGTCGACTCGGTCCTCGTCATCGACGAAGCGTACGGAGAATTTTCCTCCGACCGTTATTCCGACACCCTGTTACAAAAGGGCATTCCGCCGCACACCGTCATTTTAAAAACCCTGTCGAAAGCCTGGGGATTCGCGGGAGGTCGTCTCGGTTATGCCTTGTGTTCGCCCGATGTCGCTTCTGCACTGGAGAAAATACGAAGTCCGTTCAATGTGAACGTGTTTTCCGCCGCGGCGGCGTCCGAGCTGTTGCGTTGCCCGGAAATCATGCAGCAGAACGTGATCGAGGTTCTTTCAATACGCGACTCGTTCGTTCGCCGCATGAACGCTCTGCCCGGGTGGGTTGCACTGGAAAGCGACGCCAATTTTGTCCTTTTGGGGAAACAACCGATCATTCCCGATCTGAAGGACATTGCGTCCAGGTCCGGGTTTTTCCTCAAAAGCGTCACTCTGGCGCAGCAGGACCGTACGTGGGTTCGCATTTCAATCGGAGCGCGCGAGGAAATGGAATCGCTGATTTCTTTTCTGGCGACGCTATAAAAAGAACATGTCGACCGGGGAGGTGGAAAGTTTGGCTGATTCATGGAAAGACGAGTGGACAGATCAGTTGTGTCGTGCGTTCCTTTCTCTGAAGACCGTGGACGAAATGTACTGCTTCCTGGAAGATGTTGCAACCATCGGCGAAATCTGCGCGCTTGCCCAAAGGCTCGAGGTCGCCCGTTTGCTGAACGAAGGATGCACGTATCCGGAGATCGCCAGGCAGACGACGGAGGGGAAAAAGAAAGTCAGCACGGCGACGATCAGCCGCGTCAAAAAGTTCCTGGAATACGGAGCCGACGGATATAAGATTGTGCTCGAGCGATTGAAGAAAACTGAAGAATAGGAAATGGGCCGGTTCTCCTTCTCCGGCCCATTCGCGTATTCAGATGAATTGCCCTGCAGCAGGGCAGATATTCCGAATCGGACAGGATGCGCATTTCGGACTTCTCGCCGAACAGAGCCCTCTTCCGTGGTGAATGATATTGACGTGCGCTCCGAGAAAACGCTGCTTCGGCACGATTGCTTCATAAAACGCACTCATGTCTTCGGGACGCGTCTTCTCCGACGCCCATTTCATGCGTCGCGTAAAGCGAGCAATATGCGTATCAACAGGAAACGCAGGAATTTCCAGATCGAAAAGCAGGACGCATGCGATCGTTTTGGGCCCCACTCCGGCGAATGACCGGAGAAACTCCACGACACGCGCCGGTTCCCACGTGCGAAGAGCGTGCAGGGAAATCTCCCCGAACGATTCACGAACCTTCTCGAGGATATTCGCGATTCTCCCGGATTTAATCAACGACAACCCTGCAGGTTTGATTGCTTCGGCAAGCCCGGCCGGATCGTTCAATGCTTCTTCCCATTCCGGGAAAGCATCCCGCAGACGGGCATACGCCCTGTCCCGGTTTTTGTCGTTCGTATTCTGCGAAAGGACCGTCAGGATGAGTCCTTCAAGAGGGTCATCATGCCCGAGGCGGGGCGGATTCCGTTCATTGCGCCACAGGTCCTCAAGCAGATCGAGAACCTGTACGACGTGATTCCGCACACGTTTCGGGGGGATTTCGGATGCCGCCTGTTTCATTGACCGTCGCCGCCGTTTTCCTCTTTTTCCGGATCATCGCCCGTAACGCCGAAGAGCTTTTTGATTTTCGCCGCATCTTCCATAAATTTCCACAGTCTCGCCTGGGCGAGTCCATGAATAGTGTCCCCGGCGAATTTTCCGTTCTCGTCGCGTTCTCCGGCGGGTTTCCCGGTCAGTATCTCAATTCCTTCGTCGATCGTCTTCACCGTCCAGATATGGAATTTCCCTTCCCGGACAGCCTGAAGGACGACATGATCCAACATGAGGTGCTGCACGTTCTGGGCAGGAATCATGACGCCCTGTTTCCCCGTCAGCCCGCGGACGGAACAGTATTCGAAGAAGCCCTCAATTTTCTCGTTGACGCCGCCGATCGGCTGTATGTTCCCGAACTGGTCCACGGAGCCGGTGACGGCTATTTCCTGCCGGAGAGGAACCCCGGACAGGGCTGACAGGAGACAGTACAGCTCCGTCGACGATGCGCTGTCCCCATCGATAGCCCCGTAGGTCTGTTCGAACGTGATGCGCGCCGAAAGGGAAAGCGGCATTTCCCGCGCATACGTCCGACCAAGGTAGCTTGTCAGGATGAGAAGTCCCTTGTTATGGATCGGCCCCGTCATCTTGACTTCGCGTTCAATGTTGACGACGCCTTCCTGTCCCATGAAGATATTCGCCGTTATCCTCGACGGATGCCCGAAGGCGTAATCCATCATGTCGACGACCGCAAGACCGTTTATCTGGCCGACCGCGTCGCCTTCCGTGTCGATCCGGATCACGCCGTCTTCAAAGGCCCGCGTCACACGTTCCTGAATGAGATTCGACCGGAATCGTTTCTCACGGATCGCCTTGATGACGTCTTCGCGCGCAACGGCGTCGCTTTCGCGGGTTTTCGCCCAGGCCGCGGATTCGACGATAATCTCGGTGATCTTGTTGAATTCGGTGGAAATCCGATTCTGGTTTTCGGCGAGCCGGCTCGACCATTCGATCACTTCCGCAATCGCATCCGCATCAAAAGGAAGGCTCCCGTTTTCCCGCACGAAGTTGCCGACAAACTGCGCCATCTGTTTTTCCGTTTCTTCATTCCGCGTCATATCGATATCGAAGTCGGCCTTGATCTTGAACATTTTCTGGAATTCAGGGTCGTAATACTGCAAAAGGGAGTACAGATAGGGCGTTCCGACGATGACGACCTTCATGTCGATGGGGATCGGCTGCGGGCGCAGCGACGAGACGGGAACCGCGCCATACTGTTCCCCGAGATTCTCGATGCTCGCTTCTCCCGTGCGCAGGACACGTTTGAGCGATTCCCAGGACATGAAGTTCATAAGCACCTTTTCGGCGTCGAGGACGAGAAAGCCGCCATTCGCCTTATGAAACGCTCCCGCGACGATTTTCCCGAAGTCCGTGTACAGGTAGCCCTGTCGGCTTTCGTACTCGACCTTTCCCGAAAGGTTGTAATAGGTGGGGTTCGTTTCCCATACGACCGGGGCGCCGTTCGAAGCATCGTTCGCCACGAACACGTTCACGTAATACCGGCCGAAATCGATATCCGCGTTTTCGTCCTTGACCGCGGCCACGAAGAGATTGAAGTTCTCGATGATGTTCTCGGCGAGCGCATCCATCCAGGTGCTCAGCACGTCGCTCCCGCCGTATTTCGCCTTCAGATCCTGGAGGTAGGGCGTTATCGCGTTTCTGCAGATTTCCGCCTCGAGTTTGGTTATCTGGTCCTTGAGAACCTTCTCGAGATCCCGAATTTTCCGCAAGACTTCCAGCGTTCTCTGGGAAACCTCTTCGGAGTTCTTCTGCAGTTCTTTCTGCTTTTCTTCGGAAAGCGCCTCGAATTCTTCCTGCTGTATTTCCCTCGAAGAAGTCTCGCCGCTTTCGGACGTCTCCTGAGTCAGCGGGATATTGACGAATCCCTGCGGCGTCCTTTTCAGGGAAAACCCCTTTTCGACGGCCCACGCCTTGAGTTCTTCCATGAGTCCGTTGACTTCTTCCTGAAAGCTCTTGACGAGTTGCGCCTTCGAATCCTCGTACTGGCTCTTTTCAAAGGCCTTGCTGATCGCCGTCTTCATTTCGTCGATGAGTTCTTTGAAGGCGTCCCCCATCTCTTTGCCTTTTCCGGCAGGAAGCTCGATCGCAAGAGGACGTCCCGGATCCTCGAAATTGAAAACGTAGACCCAATCCGAAGGGGCGGGGCGTCTTTTCGCAACATCGCGCAGCCGGTCGAGCGTGTATGTGGTCCGCCCGCTCCCGGGATGCCCCAGGACAAATATGTTATACCCCTTGAAATCGACATTCAGTCCGAACGATATCGCCTGAACGGCCCGCTTCTGACCGATGAACTGCTTGGGGCACTCTATTTCGCCGGTAGTGGAGAACCCGAGGGCACGCACATCGGTTGTCTTTCTGAGTTGGTCTATGGAAAGTTCGTTCTTGTCAGCGACAGTCATGCTGCTTCCCCCTTCGCCTCTGCGTGTTTTCCGTTTTGGGTGTTCATCGGTTCATTCTACACCACACTCTCACACGGGGCATCTTGAGAAGACGAAAGCGAGCGGCTAGAATGCACCATGACAGACAGGGGGCATTATCCCATGAGCCTTTCGTATAAAAAAGTGTTGGTCTCCGGAATCGTGCAGGGGGTGGGATTCCGGCCGTTCTGCGCCCGAACCGCATTGGAAATGGGAGTAGCGGGCGCCGTCCGGAACACGTCCGAAGGAGTCGTACTCGAGCTTGAAGGAGAGGCCGCACTTCTGGATGCGTATTTGAACCGGCTGGAGACGGAGCAGCCGGATGCGGCGCATATCACTTCCATAGAAATCATCGAGAACGATGAATCTCGATTCGTACCGGCTTTCGGGACCTTTTCGATCGAACGAAGCATCCGGCGCGAGGAACAGAAAGTTCTCATCCCGCCCGACATCGCGACGTGCGACGATTGTCTGGCGGAACTCGAGGATCCTGAGAACCGCCGGTATCACTATCCCTTCATAAATTGCACAAATTGCGGTCCCCGTTACACAATAATCAAGGACCTTCCGTACGATCGTCCGCTTACGACGATGAGCAGTTTTCCCTTGTGCGAGAGATGCCGGGAGGAATACGAAGCCCCGGCTGACAGGCGCTTTCACGCCCAACCGAACGCCTGCTCCGATTGCGGGCCGCGTCTGGAACTGACCGACAGCCGGGGCGGAATGCTCGCGACCGGCGACGACGCGATTGCGGTGCTGGTGAACGATCTGCTTCAAGGAAAAATCGCCGCGATCAAGGGACTCGGCGGTTTCCACCTCGCCTGCGATGCACGGTCCGATACGGCGGTGGAAATGCTTCGCAAAAGAAAAGACGGTCCGCACAAACCGCTTGCGATCATGGTTCGCGATGTGGAAGCTGCCGACTCCATTGTCGTTCTGTCCCCGACTGCGCAGCGTCTCCTGGGTAGCACGCGGCGGCCTATCGTCCTGTGCCCCATCCGAAAGGGGAACGGACTTTCGCCTCGTCTCGCACCGGGACAGACGACCCTCGGAATCATGCTTCCGTACACGCCGTTGCACCACCTCCTCATGAAACATTTTCGCGCGCTCGTGATGACCAGCGCAAACCGGAGCGACGCGCCGATCGTCTGCGAGAACGACGCCGCATTGCGAGAACTTTCGTCAATCGCGGACATCTTCTTGATGCATAATCGGGACATTCACATGCCGATCGACGATTCGGTCGTCATGCCGTACGGAAAAAGCGCCATTCTCATCCGAAGGGCGCGCGGCTTCGTCCCTTCTCCCGTCTCCCTCCCCTTCCGCGCTCCCGTCATCGCCGGAGCCGGCGGCGAAATGAAGGCGACCTTCGCCATCAGCCAGGGAAATCTCGTTTTCCCCGGCCAGTTCCTGGGTGACCTGAAACAGCTTGAGACGGTCGTTTTCTACAAGCGGGCGATGACGCATCTTCTCCGTTTGTACAACCTGCACCCGAAGTATCTGGCGTATGACATGCACCCGCAGTACCTCTCAACACATGCGGCGAAAGAGTCTCTCGGAGATGCGGCGGAGGAAACGCTTGCGGTTCAGCATCATTTCGCGCACATGGCAGCCTGCATGATAGATAACGGACATCATGGCGACACCATCGGCGTCATTTTCGACGGAACCGGTTATGGAGAGGACGGCGCTCTCTGGGGCGGGGAATTCCTTGCAGGCAACCTCGAGGGATATCGGCGCATCGCGTCTTTGTATCAGACGTCCTTGCCGGGTGGCGAAAAAGCGATTCTGGAACCGTGGCGATTTGCGTTGTCCCTTCTGAAGGAGTCTTTTGACGCCGAAACAGCGATAGCTCTCGGGGCGACACTCTGGCCGGAGTATTCCATAAAAGCCCGCGCCATCGTGAACACCATGCATTCGGCGCAAAAAACGACATCCTGCGGACGTCTCTTCGACGGCGTCTCGGCGATTTTAGGGATACGTTCCGTCATCTCGTACGACGGACAGGCCGCCATGGAGCTGGAAGCCGTCGCAAGGGGACGACTCGCGGCTCCGTTCGCTCTCTCCTGTCAGGAAGGGTTCTGGATCCTCGACTGGCGCCCGGCGATTCGCTGGATTGCAGACAGGATACGCAGCGTCGAAACGTCGGTTCTGTCGGAGGCGTTCCACAGGGGGTTGTCCCGTTCCGTCGCGGAGCTGTGCGAGATTCTTTCACGCCGGACTGGCATTCGTCATATCGCGCTTTCGGGAGGCGTCTGGCAGAACAAGCGTCTTCTGTCGCTCACTGAACGATTGCTCCGGCGACGGGGATTGATTCCGCTCATCCATCATTCGCTCTCGCCCAACGACGAATGCGTCTCGGTCGGACAGGTTGCCATCGGCGCCGCGAAATGGAGGAAATAAACAACGCGGACGAAACGTTCCGTCCGCGTTGTTTATCGGCTCACTTCTTCCCGACGGTTCCGCCTTCGTAGTCGACGCCGCTGATCGACGCCAGCTTTTTCGACTTGTGGATGGCCTCGATAAAGCGGATGGTGCCGCTGCGCGAACGCATGACCAGGGAGGACGTCCGAATCTCGTGTCCCTCGTAACGGACGCCGCGCAGGAATTCACCGTCAGTCACCCCGGTTGCGGCGAAGAAGACATTGTCGCCCTTGACCAGATCGTCAAGCGTCAGAACCTTTTCCAAATCGAGTCCCTGAGCGCGGCTTTCCGCAGCTTCCTCTTCGTTTCTCGGCCAGAGTTTGCACTGCATGTTCCCGCCGAGGCACTTGATCGCGCAGGCGGTAATCACGGCCTCGGGGGATCCGCCGATTCCCATGAGGAGGTCAAAAGCGCCTTCGTGCTTGCAGGTCGAAAGCGCCCCGGCGACATCGCCATCCGGAATAAGGCGAATCCTCGCGCCCGTGGCCCGGATATCCCGGACAAGAGACTCATGCCTCGGACGATCGAGAAGTACAACCGTTATATCCTGAACGGATTTTTGCTTGCACCTCGCCACATTCCGGATGTTGTCCGCTACGGGCGCATTGATGTCGATCGCCTGCGCCGCTTCGGTTCCCGTTACGAGTTTGTTCATGTAGAAAATATTCTTCGGGTTGAACATCGTGCCCCGCGCCGAAACGGCGACCACGCTTATCGCGCCCGAGAGTCCCAAAGACGTCAGACGGGTGCCATCCACAGGGTCTACCGCGATATCCACGTCAGGAACGTCCGCACAACCCAGTTGCTCCCCGTTGAAGAGCATGGGGGCTTCGTCTTTTTCTCCTTCGCCGATTACGACCCGTCCGCTCATCGAGACGGTATTGAGCATATAGCGCATTGCATTGACCGCCGCACCGTCCACCGCGTTCTTGTCTCCGCGTCCCATCCAGCGTCCCGCCGCCATAGCGGCCGCTTCAGTGGTTCGAACCAGTTCCAGCGCCAGGTTTCGATCAGGAGCCACCATCACCTATTCCTCCGTTCTTGTGTCGATACGTGATTTCGAATTGCTCAGGAAGTGAAACGTTCGAATATCTCGTTTACATGCGCATAGTACATCTCAAGATCAAAGAGTTTGTGAAGCTCTTCTCTGCTGATCCTCTCCGAAACACGGGGATCTTTCGAAAGCAGCTCTTCGAGCGACCCGACTCCATCCCAACACTGCATCGCGTTATCCTGAACGATCGAATACGCTTCTTCCCGCGCCACTCCATGCCTCTCGACAAGGCCCAACAGGACTCTCTGGCTGAAAACGAGCCCGCGCGTCTTGTCGAGGTTCGTCTTCATGGCATCCGGAGAAACCGCAAGCCCGGAGACAATGCGATGCATCGTTTCGAGCATATACGCAGCGATATGAAACGCATCCGGCCAGATCACGCGCTCGACCGACGAATGGCTGATATCGCGTTCGTGCCAGAGCGCGATGTTTTCCAGAGCCGTCGAGGCATATCCGCGAAGCAGCCGGGACATCCCGGAGACACGCTCGCACAGAATCGGGTTTCTCTTATGAGGCATGGCGGAAGACCCCTTCTGGCTCTTTCCGAAGGGCTCCGCCGCTTCCAGTACCTCCGTACGCTGAAGGTGGCGGATTTCCACGGCCATTCGTTCGAGCGCTCCGCCAAGCAGGGCGATCGCCGTAAGCACTCCGGCATGGCGATCCCGCTGAAGAATCTGATTCGATATTTTCGCCGGAACCAATCGCAGAATTTCGCAAACGCGGGTTTCGATGGACGGAGGACAATGCGCGTACGTTCCGACGGCTCCGGAGATCTTTCCGCAGGAAATCTGCCGCCTGGCGAAAAGGATGCGTTCTCTGTCCCGTTCCAGTTCCGCGTACCAGTTCAAAAGTTTCAGACCGAACGTAGTCGGTTCCGCGTGAACACCATGCGTTCTGCCGACGCACGGCGTGAACTTATACGCCTGCGCCTTTTCCAGAACGATGCGCATCAGTTCCTGAAGCTCTTCGTCGATAACATCCAACGCCTCAATGAGGATCAGAGAGGAGGCGGTATCGATGACATCGCTGCTCGTCAGACCGAGGTGAACAAGTCTGCCGGCATCGCCAATCTTTTCGGCGACGGAGGAGACGAAGGCAATAACGTCGTGGTGAACGTTTCTCTCGATCTCTTCAATGCGGGAGATATCGAATCCGGCGTTCTTTTCGATCGATTCGAGATCTTCTCCCGATATGACGCCCATTTCGGACCAGGCCCGGCAGACGGCCAGTTCGACCGCCAGCCACGTTTCATATTTGTGCTGCTCGCTCCACACGAACTGCATTTTCTTCGATTGATACCGTTCAATCATCGTTCGGACCTCCAGTTCCGGGAATCACGGAGCCATTGTTTCCGTGCCTTTTCAAGAAACGTATCGTACATCCCGCTTGCGAAATCGGGAAACGTATAATCGAACGAAACCCATTTTTTGAAACGATACCGGAGGGTAACCTCCGCAAAGATTCCGTCCCTGAGATAAATCCGGTGCGCGTGATCCTTCGTTGATGCGAGAACAAGCCTGGAACCGTTGACATACCCCGGATCGAGATTAACGCATCGGGGCGTCCGGCTCTTGCGCTCGATGGCGCATGTCGTCATTTTCAGATCGGGCAGATCTCCGGCGGAATAGAAGCCTTCAAAACAGACAAAGGTCCGGAAGAGGGTCGGGGAGATTTCGTCGTAATAGTGGGTCAGGGAAAAAGGGGACGTCTCGCTGAAGAAAGACACGCGTCCGATCGCGGCTTCGAGTTCTTCCTTCGACCAGAGAAACCATTCTTCGTTCGGATGCAGCACGCCGCATACGAGCGTCACCGGCGCAATAATCATTTTCGTTTGCGTTTCTCCCCGATTTTCAGGTACCCCACAACTTTGTCCTCCCATACGCACGGAATGTCTCCCGCGGAAACGTCTCCGTTTTCCAAGACCCGCTCGACTGTGCTCCCGTTTTCCGTCATTCGAAGGCAAAGCGCTTTTCCGACGGAAGCCCACCAGAGAATGTCGTCCGCCCGTTTCATGTCCTCCGTAACGTCCTCTATCGTATAGTACTCCGCTTCCAGAAGTCGCAAGACGAAAACAACGGAATCGTTCGTCGCGGAACGGGCGAAATACTCGCCGGGGATGTCCCCTTCCTCGGCAGGAGCAACGAAAGGGCGGGATCCAAATCGTTTCCGACCCTCTTTGTTGCATGCCACATTTTTCCCGTCATACCGCACAAGCGGAAGTGGGATCTCCCACCAAAGAGGATAGACGCCTTCGTCCTGTCGGAAGCGAATTTTCGCAAGCGTTGTAACGCGGGTCCCCTCGGAAGATATGCATAACACGGACGTGCTTTCCCCCATTTGCCGCACCGTGTCGTTATGTCCGGACGGAACGAGAGACGGAACATCCCGGATCGCCATATCCCCCCCTCGTCGCTCAAGCAGGGCGAATATCTGTTCTCGTTCCATGGAAAAAGCGCCGGCATCCCCGTCAAGCCAGACGACATCGCAGCTGATGGCGCAAAGCACCCGCAACAGGAGCGAAACCGGGCTGTGTAATGTCAGGCTTTCCAGGAGATGATCAGCCTTCTGTGTGTTCATTTCCCAGCAACGCGTGAACGAATTCTTCAGGCGAGAAGGGACGCAGGTCCGATACGCCTTCCCCCACGCCGATGTACCGAACGGGAACCTTGAGCTTCGAGGCGATCGCCAGGATAATCCCGCCTTTTGCCGTGCTGTCGTACTTTGTCAACACGACTCCGTTCAACGGCATTGCGTGTCCAAAGATCTCCGCCTGCGCAAGACCGTTTTGTCCCGTCACCGCGTCCAGTACCAGAAGGACTTCGAGCTGCTCCCCGGAGATTTCACGAGAAAGCACGGTATAGACTTTTTTCAGTTCTTCCATGAGGTTATGCTTGGAATGGAGACGCCCTGCCGTATCGATAAGAACGAAGTCGGCCCCCATGGCTCTTCCGGCCCGTACGGCATCGAAAGCCACAGCGGCGGGATCGCTCCCCTTCTGTTGCGCAATGACCCGAATGCCCGTCCGTTCTCCCCATACCTGCAGTTGTTCGATTGCAGCCGCGCGGAATGTATCCGCAGCCGCAAAGAGCACCTTCGCCCCCTGTTCCGACAGCTGGGCTCCGATCTTGCCGATAGAGGTCGTCTTGCCGCTTCCGTTGACGCCGATTACGAGCACGACTTTCATCTTTCCTTCGCCGGCAAGCGGAGTTCCCATTAAGGGGACCTCCATCAGTTGTTGAACGACGAGCGAAACGAACCCGGCGTGCAGGGCTTCCGCAGTTCTGATTCCGTTTTTTCTCGCAAGCGACCGGAGCGTTTCGCACATGGAAACGGCGAGGTCGACGCCTACATCTCCACAAACAAGCAGTTCCTCGAGGTTTTCCCAGAAGGACTCATCGAGATCCGACCGGCTGAAGAGAGAACTGATTCCTCCGCTCCAGCGTTCCCGTACGCCCTGAAGGCTTTTTCGCAACCGCTCGAATAAGGCCAAAAGCTATCCTTCCTTTCTCGTTTACGTCTTCGGCAAAGCTCCGGGAGATTCGGGGTTCACGCGTTTCTCTCCGGAAGGCGACTGTGTTCCCGTGTTCTTTCCGGTTCCCGACGGATCCTGCGGGACACGTCGCTTGCGCCGCTTTCTCTTTCGAGGCGGTCGCTTCTGATCCCCGTTTTTTTCCCCATCCGGGACAGAGGACTCCACACGAACGGCTTGCGGACGAACAGGCGGATCTCCCGCCGGTCCTTTTCGTTCCTGTCCCTTCTTCCCCTGGTCGCCCGGAACATGCGGGCGTTTCTGTCGCACCGGTTCCGGCGGGACTGCCTTTTCCGCAACGTCCGGAGATCTCGTCTCATTTTTTTGCTCCTCGTGATGCGAAGGGATTTCGCTTCGCTGCGACGCATGCGGCTTCACGGGTGGGTGAGATCGGGACGACCTTTGCGGTTTCGCCGTCTCATCCTGTCGCCATTCCTCGCCGCGCAGGACAGTACTGCGGAATTCCTCGAAGTCTGCGACAGAAACGAGAATTTCCTTTCCGTCCGGGCATCGGATCCGAACTCCTGCCGCTTTCAGATCGATACCGAGAAGAAGAAAATTCCCCATCGGCCCCTTCACTTTGGATCCCGGATTCGGAAGATTCTTCCAGAGTTGCGTGTACATTTCATGCTCAAACGACATGCAACACATGAGACGACCGCAGATTCCCGAGATCTTTGTGGGGTTCAAGGCGAGGTTCTGCTCCTTGACCATTCTGATGCAAATGGGGGTGAAACGATGGAGCCAGTAGCTGCAGCAACATTCCCGCCCACACGGAGAGATTCCCTTGACGGACTTCGCCTCGTCCCGGACGCCTATTTGACGGAGCTCGATCCTCGTTTTGAATTCGCGCGCGAGGTCGCGGACGTACGCACGAAAATCGACGCGTTGTTCGGAAGTGAAGTAGAAAAAGAGTTTCTTTCTGTCAAGGAGATACTCGACATCCACGAGCTTCATCGGCAGATTGTGCCCCTTCAGAATCTCCCTTGCATTGATAAGGACATGCTGCTCTTCGTCAAGCGCCTGCGAACGGATATTCAAATCCTCGGAAGACGCGCGGCTTTTGAAGACGACATTCTGCAACGTTGGTTCTCCACCCTTGGGTTGTCCTTCGTCCGACTCTTCAAGACAGGAAGAACGATACCGTTCTTCCTGCTCTCCGGAGAGTTCTCCTCCCACGAGTCCGATTTCCACGCCTCTGGTCGTCTCTATAAGGATCCACTCTCCCCGTTGCACGGGGAGATCAAAAATCTCCATAATACCGAGGTATCTCGGCTTACCGAAGAGCACCAAATATTTGCTCAAAGGGAACCTCCTCCCGTACCACCAAAATGACGGCATCGATCGACATGGCCAACGAGAGCCGTTTCTCCCGGAACACCATACGAAGCCGATCGAGCTTTTCCGCAAGGGGCATATTTCCTGTCTCACACGCCCACGAACACCAGTCCCGGAGATCTGCACACACGCTCTCCGGACTTCCCTTCGACGCGGTTCCGATCCATTCGATCCACTCCGGATCGGAACCGGGGAGCCTCCTGGGCTTCGACACATCAGACTCCGGAATCACTCGAAACCAGCAGCGGCTTTTGAGTGTCGGAAGAAGCGTGTTCGTTTCAAGAAGCAAAAGAATATGCGCATACGAGGGCGGTTCTTCGAGCGTTTTTAAAAGACAGTTCGCCGCCCCCGGGGACATTCCCTCGGAGCCGAAGAAGACGGCGAAGCGGCGCGGCGAAGCCACCGGCCTGAGAGACAACTCTTCTATCATTTCGCGACATCTGTCTATCCGTGGGCTCTCACCCGGTGCTCCGGAGAGGATCAGATCGGGGTGTTCTCCCGTTTCCGTCCAGCTTGCGCACCCGGCGCACGCGTCGTCACCCGCGCCGTGAAAACACAACACCCGTTTCGCCAACGCATGTGCAATCGACTCGTGCATCCCGAGCTCCGCTACGACAGCGCAACTCTGCGGCATTCCGCCGGAGTCGAAAAGCGAATGCAACATACTCCAGGAAGTGTTTTCTTTCATAACAGGAGGGACAGGAGGCATCCCTTGATCTCCTCCATCACGCGGAGAGCTCTGGTCCGGTCTCCTTCGCGCTGGATGATCGTTTCCAGTTCGGCAAGCGCCCCTTCCGTTTTGCTGATCGTCACAAGAAGGTTTTTGTCCGCTTTTCGCCAGCGAAGGTCCTTTCGGACCTTCATCGACGAGAGAACTCTCCTCAGACATTCAGATACGATGAGCTTATACTCTTCGAAGATGGTCTCGGCGGGGAAGAGCGTCAGCCTTCTCGTCGTTTGTTCCAGTCGTTCCATGAGAACACGGATTTCCATATCCGAAAGGAGGGAGTCGAAAGAAACGGCCCCGCCCTCTCTTTGCGGGATGCGTGTTCGAAGATATTCGCCTGTTCCCGAGGGTCCAAGCCCTTCTTCTTTCTTTCGAACGACCTTCAAAGGCGAAACCTTTGCGATACGGCACGCCATGTCATTTCGGCCACCTCGGTTACGCCGGCGGATGCATCCAGGCGCACTATTCTCGACGGATATTGGAGTTGAAGCTCCCGATACCCTCCGTTCGCACGTTCCAGGAAAGAGCGATGTTCCGATTCAAACCGATCCGCATGAGCGCGATTCCGTCTTCGTTCCATCGCCAGATCAAGCGAAATATCATAATACAACGTCAGGTCCGGTTGAGGGAAGCTCGCCCACGCCCCGATCGTCGCGACGTAATCGGGCGGGAGTCCTCTTCCGTAGACCTGGTAGGCGACAGTCGAATCGAGAAAGCGTTCGCACAGAACCCACACGCCGCGCGAAAGCGCCGGCAGGATCACCTCTCGGACGTGCTCGCAGCGATCGGCTGCAAAGAGAAACAGTTCCCCGAGCGGAGACATCGACGTCGCATGCAGGAGGAGGTTCCGCACAACCTCGCCGCCCGACCAGCCTCCGGGCTCGTGCGTGAGGAGAACGGCATCCTTCCCGTACAGAGCTTCCAGTCGGCGCATCAAAAGGGACGCCTGCGTCGATTTCCCGCATCCGTCAATCCCTTCGAATGATATGAGACGTCCCGTCTTCACTGTCGTCATCGTCCGCCTCTTCTTCGACATCATCAACGTTTTTTTCGCCGTCCGTTTCCTTGGTCGATTCCGAACCCTTTACCGTGATCATCTTTCGCAGAAGTCCTTCAACGACATAGTCGGTCAGGAATATTTGCAGGGTGCCGTCCTTCAGGCGCCGTTTTTTTACTTCGCTCAGAAATTCCCGTTCTTCTTTCGACGCGCCCTGCGTCTTCTTTTCCTTATCATCCGTTTTGATGTCTTTGTCATAGTTGAGTTCCAGAATGACCTCATTGTTTCTCTCCAGAGCGCTCATTTCCTGGAACATTTGCGCAAAGGATTCTATTGTTTTCCAGCCCTGCGCGAGCGCATCCTGTTCCAGAGGCTCTATTCCGCCGCCCCGGACGAGTATTTCGCACTCGCCGTTTGCATTCTTCGGAATGACTATAGAGAATTCCTTCGAAACCTGTTTTCCCCTGTACGGACGCATTGTGACGCGTACGGAAACCTTCTGCCCGGGAACAAACTTTTTTTCGTCGATTTCTATTCTTTCGATGAACATCACCTTGGGGCGTTTCGTCATCTCCACATCGAGGTGAACCCCAAGAGGGCGAATATCGCTGAACTGATTCAGAAAAATGATATTCAGCAAGGTTTGAATCTCCGTGAGGCTTTCAGCCGCAAGGTCCTTGTCCGAGAAGAACATGTTCGATCGGGTCCAGCCCTTCGAAATGCCCCGGCCTTCGACTTCGATGCGAACCGTGGACACGCCCTCGCCCTTCCTGCCCCATCGGTCGTCCAGAAGTCCCATAAAGATATTCGACGCGAGTTTCGGTCCGATGAAGGGGTCCCAAACGACGTGGAATCTCGATTTT
>CALMZW010000238.1 GCA_937870605.1 uncultured Synergistaceae bacterium | reverse complement strand
GCGTGGTTTATGGTCGTCTTCGGGACAAACGTCATCATTCACGGCGACCTCACACCCGGAGGCGGATTTCAGGGGGGCGCCATCGTTGCGACGTTTCTGTGTTTTCTGTTAGTCGCATACGGCGGGAAACGCCTTTTGTCGTGGGTCAATGAAAGGATCTATACAAGCCTCGTCGGTTTCGGGCTTCTGTTGTTTCTCGGCCTTGCATTCATGGGGCTGCCGACGTCGTTTTTCTATAATTTCGTTTCCGTCACGCATGAGGCGGCGCTGGCCGGAGGCGCGCACGGGATTATCCCGCCTTCCGGTACGATCGCCCTTATGGATATCGCGGTGGGTATCGAGGTCGCTGGAGGGTTGTCCCTGATCGTTCTTTATATGTTCAAGGGCATTCGCCTGTACGAAACGAGTCCTTCCGGGACGGAGTGCGGCCATGATCGGTAACGCGCCTTTCTTTGTCGTGGGAGTGCTCTTTCTGATGGGGATCATTGCGATTCTGTCCGAACGAAATCTCGTCAAGATCTCGATCGGCGTCAGCGTCATCGCTTCCGCAGTCAACCTGTTTCTCGTCGCAATGGGATACAGAAACGGCGGAGCGATTCCGATCCATTACCTTTCGGGCGCGCATACGAAGGTCGTTCTGCCGATCCCTCAGTGCCTTACCCTGACAGCCATCGTCATCGCCCTTGCGACGACGGCATTGATGCTTGCGTTGATCATGATGCTGTACAAGCATTACGGAACGCTTGACGTCAACGAGATACGGAGGTTGCGAGGATGAACTGGAGCGAGCATCTTCCTGCCCTCGTAATCGCGATCCCGCTCCTCGGAGCTTTTGCGGCTCCTCTCGTATCTCTCGGGGGGAAAACCCTGCGCAATCTTCTGTTGATCGTCGTATCGTTCGTCACGCTGGCCATCGCCTTTCTTCTGTGGAGGAGCGTCCTGGCACACGGCACGATCCTCTACGTCATGGGCGGCGAATCCTTTTCGCTGACGTTGCCGTCGGGATTCACCTTTCCCGTGCGCATCATGTTCGAAATCGACGCGCTCAGCGCCTTCATGGGGCTGACCGTCGGAATCGCCTCTTTCGCAGGCGCGCTGTTTTCTCTTCAATACATGCGTGGTTTCAGCGGCCTTCACCGTTTCGTCTCTCTGTATTTCCTTCTTACGGTCGGCGCGATGGGGATGTCCCTGACCGGCGACATGTTCAACTTCTTCGTGTTCATCGAGATAGCGTCCGTCGCTTCGTTCGGCCTGATCGCGTTCTGGCGCGACAAGCCCGAGGCGATAGAAGCGAGCTTCAAATACATGCTGCTCTCGCAGATATCGGCGATGCTCATTCTGATAGCCGTCGGGTCGATTTACGGGAAATACAACTTCCTGAATATGGCGGCCATAGCGAACGCGGTGCAGATGTCGACGCTGGACAAGTTGATACTCGCCCTTCTCGTAGCGGCCCTGGCGATGAAATGCGGCGCATTCCCGATGAGCATGTGGATGCCCGATTCGTACGCCGAGTCGCCTTCGGGCGTTACGTGTCTGCTCGTCACCGTCAGCCAGGTTTCTCTCTACGGTTTGATGCGCGTCTGCTTCACGCTTTTCGGAACCGTGGCGCAGAGCGGTTTTATCCCGTGGATATTCATCGTGCTGGGACTCATGTCCATGTTCTTCGGCGTTACGATGGCTGTTATCCAGCATGAAATCAAACGGTTGATAGGATACCATTCGATTTCGCAGGTCGGGTACATGCTGCTTGCGTTCGGCGTCGGACTCGCCGCGCTTCATGATCCGAGGGCTCTTGCGGATTATGGGTTCACCGCTATCAAGGGCGGACTCTTCCATATGGTGAATTACAGCATGTACAAGGGGTTGCTCTTCCTCGCCGCAGGAGCCCTGTACTACGCAACCGGAACGCGAGATCTGAACGAGATGGGCGGTTTGGCGCGGCGTATGCCCTATACGACGGTTCTTTTCCTGATTGCCGCCGCTGCGATCTCGGGGATTCCTCCCTTCAACGGTTATGTGTCCAAGCTGCTCATTTACGAGTCCGTCTTTACGGTACATCCCCTGCTCAGCGCTGTGGCGCTGGTCACTTCGGTGCTGACGCTCGCGTCCTTCGTGAAGATCTTCCAGACCGCCTTTCTCGGACCTGAGAAGAACAAGTGGCGCTCGGTCCGGGAAGTTCCTGCAAGCATGGTTCTGGGAATGATGGTATTCGGGGTTGTCATTATCGGATTTTCCCTGTTCCCGTCGTGGACGCTTTCCTCTCTTGTCGAACCGGCGGCGAAAGCGCTTATTGACCAGGCGGGCTATATCAGCGCCGTTCTGCATCCGTAGGGAGGTGGCGCGACAATGTTCACCACGGTGTTTTCAGGATTCGGTTTCTGGAACGTTTCTGCGTGGCTTGCGTTTTTCTGCATCGCATCGTTCTACGCCCTGTGGATTCGTTCCAAGGGAAGAAAGGACTACAAAAAGGGAACCGAGCAGGACGAAATTTTCTGGTCCGGCAATCCTGTTCCGGAGGATGGAGAGGAAATAACCGTTCCTGCCTCCGCCGCGTATTGGGGATACAAGAAAGCGTTCGCTCCTTTTTATAAGGCGCTGGTCGCGTTTCACAGCGGAGTCACCACGGATTATGCGGGATGGTTCATCGTCGTCTCGGCCGTCATCTGTGCCCTTGCTGTCATTATCTAGGGGGTGAAAAGGTGAAACTCGAAAAATATCTGGAAATTCTGCCGAAATCCCTCTGGGTAACGACATGCAACAGCGGATCGTGCAACGGCTGTGACATAGAAATCGTTGCAACGATCAGTCCCCGGTACGATATCGAGCGTTTCGGCATGAAGCTGGTTGGAACTCCGCGTCACGCCGATGTTCTTGTCGTCACCGGCCCCGTAACGACGTATATGAAAGACCGGTTGCTCCGGATATACCATCAGATACCGGATCCAAAAGTCGTTGTGGTCGTCGGAAACTGCGGCGCGTCGGGAGATGTTTTCTATCGTTCGTACAGTCTCGAAGGCCCCGTTGACAGGATCATCCCCGTAGACGTGTACGTTCACGGGTGTCCGCCGCGACCGGAAGCCATCATCGAGGGTGTTGCGAAAGCAGTCCTGAAGCTTGAAGGCAAGCGGAAGGAACTCATCTGCGCGGCTCAGGGGGAAACAGAATGATGAACCGGAGTATTGATTATGTCAAAGAGCCTCTATCTTCTGAGGCCGTCATTGCGCGGCTTGAAGAACGTCTTCCCGACATCCGGATTCAGCGTCGCGACCGGGTCGGCGGACGCGACAATTCCGTTCAGTATGTCGATCTGTGGATTCAGGTGGAGAAAGGCCGCTTCCTTCAGACGATAGAGGAGCTTTTTCGCCTCGACTTTCCGCATTTCCACGTCATGTCCGGCGACGATGTCGGAGACGATGTCCTCCTGAACTATCATTTTTCACTCTTCCGCGTCTCGGAGCACGGGAAGCGGCTTGGCGTTTCCGTTTGCGTCCTTGTCCCCAAGTCCGATCTGCATATGCCGTCTCTTTTCGACAGGATTCCGGGAATCGAGTACAGCGAACGCGAAATGCGCGAAATGCTTGGCGTGGAATTTGAAGGCTTGCCCATGAAGGGGTTCATTTTCCTCCCCGAAAACTGGGACGAAAATGTCAAGCCGTGGCGTCGGGATAAAGATGGGCTCAATCCCGACATGATGCGAGATCTCTCCTAAAGGTGGAATGACCATGAGCGCCAAGACGTACACGGTGCCGATCGGCCCCGTCCATGTCGGACTCAAGGAACCCATAACGGCCTGGCTGGATCTTGACGGCGAAAAGATCGTGGGAGCACGAGTCCGGCCCGGCGCCATACATCGCGGCATCGAAATGATGGGACGGGAACGGAATCCGATACAGGTGATCTATCTCGCCGAAAGAATTTGCGGAATTTGTTCCTTCAGCCACATTACCGCCTTTCTCCGGGCGGTCGAAGACGCCGCCCAGATACAGGTTCCGGCCAGGGGACAGTATATCCGTTCGCTCGTCCTGGAACTCGAACGCGTTCACTCCCACATATTGTGGGCCGGAGTCGCCTGCTATTCCATCGGCTTCGATTCCGCGTTCCAGTTGGGTATGCTTATGCGGGAGAGAGTTATGGACGTTCTCGAGGCGTACACGGGAAACCGCGTGAACTACGGAGTCGGAACGGTCGGCGGAGTCCGGTGGGACATAACGCCCGAGGTCGATGCCGTCATCCGGGATATGATCCGGTATTATCGAAGCGAATTCTCTGCGTTCTATGACATCGTGACGCAGGACCCCATCGCGAAGGCCCGCATGAGGGACGTCGGCGTCCTCTCGTATGAAGACGCCATACGGCTCTGTGCGCTCGGACCGACTGCGAGAGCGAGCGGCGTGCGGTGCGATCTGCGCTGGTCTGCGCCGTACGAGGCGTACGGGGATCTTGACGTAAAGCCGGTTGTGCCTCAGGACTATGTCGGCGAAGCTCGCGGGGACGTGTTCGATCGTTTCCTGGTGCGCGTTTTGGAAGTCTATCAGTCCCTCGATCTGATGGAGAAGATTCTCGACGGTCTCCCCGAAGGCGATATCGTTTTCGAGAAAAGCGTCGTCAAGGTTCTCTCTCTCCTCAAAAAAGCCGAGGGGACCGGATGGGGCATTATCGAAGCTCCCCGCGGGGATGACAGCCGTGTCGTTCATCTGACCTCCGGCAACGAGAATCTGACATGGTGGAAGGTGCGCGCCCCTACATACGCGAATGCGGTTTCCTGGCCGGTCATGTTCATGGGCAACGAGCTTGCCGACGCGCCGCTGATCATCAACAGCATCGACCCGTGTATTTCGTGTATGGAGCGCATGCTGGTCACCAACGCCGGAACCGGCGGCGAACAGATCATGACTCGCGAACAACTCCTGGACCTGAGCAGGGAAAAAACAAGGAGGTTGATGCCGGCATGATGATACTCACCATACTGTTGAAACTGGTTGCCGGTTCGGCGTTGATGCTTCTGGCGCTTTTGCTTGCGCTTCTTTTCGACGGAGTCGACCGGATCATCAACGCTCGCATGCAGCGCCGCTGGGGCCCGCCGCTCTTTCAGCCCTTCTATGATATCCTGAAGCTGCTGGGGAAAGAGAACATCGTCCCCAGACGCGCCATCGCGTGGATATTCAATTCCGCGCCGTGGATGGCGCTTGCGAGCATGCTCGTCGTGTTCCTCTATATGCCGGTAGGGTCGCTCCCTGCGATCCTGGGCGGAGAGGGAGATCTGGTGCTGATCCTCTACATGCTCGGTTTTTGCGGGGTGTGCATGGCGCTGGGCGGTTTCGCCAGCTCGAATCCCATCGCGAACGTCGGCGCGCAGCGCGAGATGATCCTGATGATGAGCTACGAGCTCCCGCTCGCCGTAGTCGCCTCCACAATGGCGTGGGTCGCCTATCGGTACGGATTGCCGGGCGAAGCGTGGAACCTCGAGACGTTCGTCGCCAATCCGGTATGGAATGTCGTCGGCAAGGCGGGCATTCTGGGTCTTTTGTGTCTCCTGTTTGCGATGGTTCTTGTCGTTCCCGGCGAGACGGGAAAGGGACTGATGGATATTCCCGAAGCCAAGACAGAGATTCTCGAAGGGCTTATCATCGAATACTCCGGCGTCAACCTGGCGATGCTCAAATTGACGTTCGCCCTTCGGGCCCTTGCGATATCGGCGATTATCACGGTTCTGTTCTTCCCGTTATCCCTCGGGAAGCTCATCGGATTCTCCGGCTGTTTCCTGTACGCGCTTGATTTCCTGTGGTTCTGGGTAAAGGTATTCGTCGTGCTGATCGTGGTCGTCACGTTCATGCGTTCGTCGCTGGGGCGTCTCAAGATCGGACAGGCCTCCCATTTCTACTGGATCAACGTGGCAGGGCTGTCCATCGCGGGCATGCTTCTGCTTTCCATCGACAGGATCTTCTGAGGAGGCGGGCGGCATGGTCTTTAACAAGATGTCCATCGAACTCCTGCGACAGATGACGGACGCTCCGTTCACGAATCCGTTTCCCGTTCCCGGCATGCCGGATTCGCTCACGGATGCGCTGCTGGCCGCCGCGGAGGGGAAGATCAGTCTCAATCCGCCGGTCGAAACCGGAAAGCGATTTCGGGGAAAGCTCGCGTACGACAAGGCAAAATGTATCGGCTGCAAGCTGTGCGTTCGGGTTTGTCCCGCGAACGCGACGGAATATTTACCGGAAGAGAAAAAGATACTCATTCATATCGATCGTTGCTGTTTTTGCGCACAGTGTACGGAGGTATGCCCGGTCAAATGCCTGTCCATGACGAAAGACTTTCTGATTTCGTCGTACGACCGGAAAGAGCAGATCGTTACGGATTCGGGTCCCGTCGAATTGGAGAGCGGGACATCCGCTTCGGATTCGACGGCTTCGAAAACGGTCTACCGGATCAGTCCGGAATCCTGCATCGGCTGCACAAAATGCGCCCGAGCCTGTCCGGTTGGAGCGATTTCGGGAACGGTGAAACAGCCCCATGTCATCGACGAAACCGTGTGTATCGGATGCGGAAAGTGCGCCGAAGGGTGCCCGAAAGACGCCATCCATCCGGCGGATGTTTCCGTCGCCGGGACGAAATAGGCGAGCGGTCCCCACATCGCCTGTAGTTGAATCGACATCGTTCCCGGGAATCCGTGATATTCCCGGAGCGTAAGAAAAAAGCGGGAGGCCGGACCTTCGGCCTCCCGCTTCGCTGTGAAGACTTACAGAAAATCGTATCCGGCCAGACGCCGCCGTACTTCGTCCTTTCCCATAAGCGCAGCCACTTCAAAGATTCCGGGACTGACCTTGGCGCCCGTCAGCGCCATCCGGAGAGGCATTGCGAGTTCCTTGATCTTGCTTGCCTTCGCGTTCGCCCATGCGCGTGTGAATGCCTCAAGATGTTCCGTTTCCCACGGGGCGCATGACAGAAGCTCCGAAAAGAAGTCCTTCAGGAGC
>CALMZW010000237.1 GCA_937870605.1 uncultured Synergistaceae bacterium | reverse complement strand
ACGGGACCAGGCCGGAGGATCTCGACGGCGTCGTCGGACGCGGAGGCCTGTTGCGCCCGATCCCCGGAGGAACCTACGAGGTGAATGAACCGATGCTTCGGGACGTGCGGTCCGGCTGTTTCGGGGCGCACGCGAGCAATCTCGGCGCGCCGCTCGCGCTCCGGGTTGCGGAACAATCGGCCGGCAAGCGGGCGTTCATCGTCGACCCGGTCGTCGTCGACGAAATGATCCCTGAAGCGCGCATCACCGGGCTGCCGGAGATCGAGCGTCGCACGATCTGGCACGCGCTGAACCAGAAGGCGGTGGCCCGGCGCGCGGCGGCCGATCTCGGAAAGCCCCTTGCGGACTGCCGCCTCATCGTCGCCCACATGGGCGGCGGCGTTTCCGTCGGAGCCCACGAACACGGCCGGACGATCGACGTGAACAACGCGCTCGACGGCCAGGGCCCCTTCTCCCCGGAACGGGCGGGATCGCTTCCTTCCGGCGCGCTCGTGCGGATGGCCTACAGCGGCGAGTACGACCTCGATCAGATCATGAAGAAGATCGTCGGCGGCGGCGGACTCGTCGCGCATCTCGGAACCAGCGATCTTCGCGAGGTCGAGAAGATGATGGATTCCGGCAACGATCGCGCGAAGCTCGTCTTCGAGGCGCTCGGATACCACATCGCGAAGGAGATCGGCGCGTGCGCCGCGTCGCTCGGCGGCAACGTGGACGCGATCGCCCTCACGGGCGGACTGGCCTATAGCGCGCGTCTCGTCCAGTACATCTCGGCGAAGGTCTCCTTCATCGCGCGCGTGCTCGTCTACCCCGGAGAGGACGAGATGAAGGCGCTCGCGGACGGCGCGCTGCGCGTGCTCGAAGGGCGCGAAGAACCCCATCGCTACGGGGACTGACGCATTTCCGCGGACGGTCGCGCCGGCGCTTTTCGCTCCGCCGTGGTTCGTCCGGCTTGACAACGACTGCCTCTTGGGGCTATAAAGGACGTGTCGTTGTGGAACTTGAAAGAACAGAATATTCTGCATGAAGTTGTGCGTGTTCATGTACAGGGTGTTCTGCCCATAGAAATAGGTGTCGTTTGATGGGGGGGAGCCTGAGGCTTCCCCCCTTTTTTCATACGCCCCGCTTCGCCCGGGGGCGATCTCGATGATATGGAGGGGACAGTATGGCCAAGCCGATTGTTGCGCGTTGGGAGTGGAGGACGTTCGGAGCGGAGTTCGAGGAATCGGAGAAACGGATTCGGATGCATGAACAGGGGAACTTCAAGGAGAGCGAGGAAGTGTACATTTTGTCCCGGAACAGCGACGAGAACATCAAGGTCCGGGACGACCTTCTCGACATCAAGTCGCTCCAGAACGTCAACGAGGCGAAGCTGGAGCAGTGGTTCCCGACCATGAAGGCGACCTTCCCGATCGGACGGGAGCAGCTCGTCGAACTCTTCAAGGTCTTCAAAATTCCGGAGCCGATCTTCGGACGCAAGGAGTACTCGTTCGAGCAGTTCCTGAACGAACTCGTCCGGCCGAACCAGAATCTTCGCCTCGTCAACGTGAAGAAGAAGCGGTACATCTACGTGATCAACGGCGCGATCTGCGAGATCGCCGAGACGGAGTTCGACGGCGTCGCGCTGCGGACGCTGTGCGTCGAGCACGAAGATCCGGAACTCGTTCTGAAGACCGTGCGGGAGCTTGCGTGCGAGGACTATCCCAACATCAATTATATCCAGGCGATGAAGAAGACCGTGGGGATGGCGTGATGGGCGCTCTGCGAGCCGTCATCGACGTCGGAACGAACTCGATCAAGTTCCACGTCGCGAAACAGATGGATGACGGGACGCTCGGGACCGTCGTCGACGAGAACGACATCGCCCGTCTGGGCGAAGGGCTGCGGGAAACCGGCCTGATCGCTCCCGAACCGCTCGAGCGCAACGCGCAGTCCGTCGCCGCGTTCGTCGCCCGCGCCCGTTCGCTCGGCGCCGAGAAGCCGGAAATCGTTGGAACGATGGCGCTCCGGACCGCGAAGAACGCGGACGCCTTCATCGCGCGCGTGAAGGATCTGTCCGGCGCGACGCTCCGCGTCATCGGCGGCGAGGAGGAGGCGCGGCTGTCGTACCTCGCCGTGATGTCCGGCCTGCCTGTGGGCGACGGCGAACTCGTCACGTTCGACACGGGCGGCGGCAGCACGGAATTCGTCTACGGCAAGGGCGCGTCGATGCTCCGCAAGTTCAGCGTGACGCTGGGCGCGGTCCGGATCACCGAGGAGTTCTTCCGCGAGGATCCCGTGATTCCGGGCGCGGTCGAACGCGCCGAAGCGGAGATCGTGAAGAGCCTGAAGGACGGCGGCGTCTCGGGCCGGACGGACTTCCTCGTCGGCATGGGCGGGACCGTGACGAGCCTCGCGTCCGTCAAGTTCAAAATGGCCGTCTACGATCCGGACATCGTCCAGGGCTCCACGCTCACGCTCGATGAAATCAACGCCCAGATCGCCGACTACGCGGGAAAGACGCTCGAACAGCGACGCGCGATCGTCGGACTCCAGCCCAAGCGCGCGGACGTGATCCTCGCGGGGGCGTGCATCGTCCGCGCGATCTGCGGACTGCTCGGCGTCGCGTCCTTCACGGTGAGCGACCGGGGACTGCGTCACGGGCTGGTGTACGAGCTGTTCACGAAGTAGGTTCCGCGAACGGATATTCCAAAAACCGAAAGGGAGGGAATCTTTCTCATGAAAAGAACGGTGCTGTGTCTGTCCGTGCTTGCGCTTCTCTTCTCGTCCGCGTGCGTCGCCCTTGCGGCCTACCCCGAAAAGCCGATCCGGATCGTCAACTACGTCGGCCCGGGGGGACTGATGGATGTCACGAGCCGGAAGTTCGTCGCCGTGGCGAAGAAGTTCACGGATGCGACCTTCGTCGTCGAGAACAAGGAAGGGGCCGGCGGCCTCGTCGGGATGCAGGCGGTTCTCGAACAGCCCGCCGACGGCTACACGATCTTCGCGGCCACGACGTCGAACATCGCGAAGGTGCTCACCTCGAAGAAGAACGTCGACGAATACGTCTGGGGTTTCGAGTGGATCGCGATGCTCATGAAGGACCCCGAGTGTCTGATCGCGGCCTCGGCGGCCGCCGTCAACTCGTGGGAGACGCTGCTGAAGGACGCGAAGGAAAAGAACGGCGCGCAGCTCTGGACCGGCCCCGCCGCGGGCGGAAACGATCACCTGCTGGCGATGAAGGTCTGGGACAAATCCGGGATCAGCGCGAAATGGATTCCCTACAAGTCCGGCCCCGAGGCGATGATGGGGGTTCTGAGCGGCCAGGGAGTCGTCTATGTCGGGAATCCGGCGGACGTCGGCGGACGCGAGGGATTCAAGATCATCGCGGTCGCCCGCAAGGAACGCATCAAGCAGTTCCCGGACGCGCCCACGTTTACGGAACTCGGCGTCAAGGGGCTCGAGGATGAAGCCATGTGGCGCGGCTTCGCCGTGAAGAAGGGAACGCCGGAAGAGGCCATCGTCTGGTGGGAATCGCTCCTCAAGAAAGTCGCCGCCGATCCCGAGTGGCGGGGATTCCTCGAAAAGGACGGCATCGACGTCGTGGACTACGGCCGCAAGGAGTTCACGCCGCAGATTCAGAAGGATCTCGACGATTCGATGGTGTATCTGAAGAAATACGGACTGATCAAGTAGAGAAGACGCGCGAACGGCGCGGGGAGCCCCGCTCTCCGCGCCCGCAGCGGCGTGGAGGTGTTTTTGCGAAATGGAGATTCTCGGCTTTCTCGGACAGGGGCGCGGCGCGCTCGTCTGGCTCGTCGCCGGTGTGGTCATTCTCGGCGTGGTGTGGTCCTGTCTGCGCAACTCCCGTCTCGCGCCGCGGCGCGGACGGATCCTTATCATCACGGCGTTGCTGGAACTCTGCTGCGTCTTTCTCGTCCTGACGTTCGGACTCGAGGACATCGAGGCCGTCGGCAGCAGCGCGAAGACGGCGCCCCGGCTGTGGGCCGGGTTGCTGGCGTTTTTCGCGCTCGACCAGCTCCGGCGCGTCGTTCGCGAGGACGTTCCGCCGGACCCGGCGAGCGGAGACCTCTCGCGCGTTTTCCGCGCGGTCGGAATCGTCTTTCTCGCCATTTGGGGAATGGAGTACATCGGATTCTACCTTGCGACGGCCGGAATGATCGCGCTCCTGCTGCTTCTCCTCGGAGAGAGGCGGATCGGCTTTATCCTCTCCCTTTCGGGAGGGTGGGCGCTGTTTTCGTATCTTGTGTTCGTCCGTCTGCTCCTGATGGGGCTTCCGACGGGAACGCTTTTCGGATAGGAAGGAGCGGGTTATGGAACTCTTGGCGCATCTGTCCGACGGACTGGAAAACCTGCTTGGCGTCACGCCGATCCTGGTCGTGATCGCCGGGGTCATTGTCGGAATTCTCGGCGGAGCCATGCCCGGCATCTCGCCCTCGATGGCGGTCGCGCTGCTGCTTCCGTTCACGTTCGGCATGTCCGCGACGATGGGAATCGTGATGTTGTGCGCGATCTACCTCGCCGCGAACTACGGAGGATCCATCACGGCCGTGATGATCAACACGCCCGGAACGCCGTCAGCCGTCGTGACGGCCTTCGACGGGTACCCTCTGACGCGCAAGGGCCAGGCCGGAACCGGGCTCGTC
>CALMZW010000236.1 GCA_937870605.1 uncultured Synergistaceae bacterium | reverse complement strand
GGACATGACGGCATTCATAACGGCGCCGTTCGCGAGTCTCATAACGGTCGGGATGCCCATTGGGTTCGTTCTCGGCGTGACCGGGCTTCTCTCGATGGTGAAACTAGAAATCCCGTCCATCCTCCAGCTTGTCCCGCAACGGTACTTCGCCGGCGTGGACATGTTCACGCTCATGGCCATGCCGTTCTTCATCCTCGCCGGAGAGGTGATGAACCGTTCCGGAATCACGGGGAAGCTCGTCAAATTCGCGAATGTGCTCGTCGGCCATCTTCAGGGAGGGCTCGCGCACGCGAATATCCTGGCATCGGTCTTCTTCGCGGGAATCACCGGAGCGGCAGTGAGCGACACGGCGGCGATCGGATCGATGCTCATCCCGGCAATGGTCGACGAAGGGTACGACAAGCCCTTTGCGGCGGCCGTCACGGCGGCGTCTTCGATCATCGGCCCGACGATCCCGCCGTCGAACATCATGGTCATCTACGGAGCGTTCATGAACGTCTCCATCGCGGGACTCTTTCTCTGCGGGTTTGTGCCCGGTCTGCTCATAGCGGGCGCGCAGATGATCTATACGGCGCGGATCTCGAAGAAACGGGGATACCCCGTCGGCGAACGACGCGCGACGCTCCCGGAGGTTTGGCGGGCTTTCAAGGAAGCCGCCGTCGCGCTTCTCATGCCGGGGATCATCCTCGGCGGCATTCTGGGCGGCATCTTCACGCCGACCGAAGCCGCCGCAGTTGCGGTCGCCTATTCGCTCATCGTCGGGTTTTTCGTCTACAGGAACCTGAAGATCGGCGACCTCTGGGAGCTGTTCATGAAGATGGCGCGGACGACCGGAGTCGTGTTTCTCGTCATCTCGGCGGCGTCCATCCTCGGATGGGTGCTCACGATCGACCAGATTCCGGCGAAGGTCGCCGCGCTGATGCTTTCCATCAGCACGAACAAGTGGGTCATCATGTTCCTGATCCTCATCCTGCTGTTATTCATCGGGATGTTCATGGACATTGCGGCCGCGCTGATCATTCTCGGCCCAATCCTTCATCCGCTTGCGGTGAGTCTCGGATTCCACCCGCTTCACTTCGGAATCGTCATGGTGCTCGCCCTGAACATCGCGCTCATGACGCCGCCCGTCGGAGCGTGTCTTTTCGTCGCATGCGGGATCAGCAAGCTCACGCTGGAACAGCTGAGCAGGGAGATCTTTCCGTTCATCATCGTCGTCGTCATCGTTCTCTTCATCATCGCGTTCGTCCCGGACATCCCTCTCTTCCTGCCGCGGCTGTTCGGATACGCGTAACGGAAAGGGAACGACGAATCGAATCGCAGGAAGGGGAGGACGTATGATACCGTTCAGTTCCATTGTGCAGAAGGCGAAGGAGTACAGACCGGACATATCGAAATTTCTCAGGGATATGATCGGCATCCCGAGCGAAAGCTGCGGGGAGCGCGAGGTCATCCTCCGCATCAAAAGGGAAATGGAGAGTGTCGGATTCGACCGCGTCGAGATCGATCCGATGGGCAACATCCTGGGATTCCTCGGAAACGGGAAGCACCTGATCGCGATGGACGCGCACATCGACACCGTCGGCGTCGGCGACAGAAGCCTCTGGACGCACGATCCGTATCAGGGGTATGAGGACGACGACGTGATCGTCGGGCGGGGGGCGTCCGACCAGGAAGGCGGCATGGCCTCGATGGTCTACGCCGGAAAGATCATCCGGGATCTCGGTCTCGGGGGCGACTACACGCTTCTGGTGACCGGGACCGTTCAGGAAGAAGACTGCGACGGTCTCTGCTGGCAGTACATCATCGAAAAGGACGGAATCCGTCCGGAATTCGTCGTGGTCACCGAACCGACATCGCTGAACATCTATCGCGGCCAGCGCGGGCGCATGGAGATACGAATCGCGACGAAGGGCGTCAGCTGTCACGGTTCCGCCCCCGAACGGGGCGACAACGCGATCTACAAGATGGCTCCGATCCTGACGGAACTGCGTGCGTTGCACGAAAACCTTCATTTCGATCCGTTCCTCGGGAAGGGAAGTCTGACGGTTTCGGAGATATTCTTCTCGTCTCCGTCCCGCTGCGCCGTCGCGGATGGCTGCAGCATTTCGGTCGACCGCAGGTTGACGAACGGGGAAACGTGGGAGTCGGCGCTTCAGGAGATCCGGAACCTTCCGGCAGTCAAAGCGGCGAATGCGGAGGTTTCGATGTATTCGTACGACCGGCCGTCCTACACCGGACTGGTCTATCCGACGGAGTGTTACTTCCCGACCTGGGTGCTCGACGAGGGGAGCCCGGCGTGCGCCGCGCTCGTGGACGCCTATCGGGGACTCTTCGGAAAGGAACCGCTTGTGGACAAGTGGACCTTCTCGACGAACGGCGTGTCGATCATGGGCCGTTTCGGGATCCCGTGCGTCGGTTTCGGGCCGGGGCATGAGGACCAGGCGCACGCGCCGAACGAACGGACGTGGAAGGATGAACTCGTCGCCGCGGCCGCAATGTATGCGGCCGTTCCTTCGATGTATCTGGAGCGGCATTCCCGTTAGGGAAGCCATATTTTCGAAACCTGGAGGCGCAACGATGCAGACTGTATTTCGCGGACGTCACTTCATCACGCTCGAAGAGTGGACAAAAGAGGAGGTCGATACGCTCCTCGACGTGTCCTGTGAACTCAAGCGCGATTTCGCTATGGGGAAGCCCACGCCGTATCTTCCGTATCAGACGGTATTCCTGATGTTCTTCGAGCAATCCACGAGAACCAGGAATTCCATGGAAGCCGGCATCACGCAGCTCGGCGGGCACGCGCACTTCCTCGACACGAGCAACATGCAGATCGCGCACGGCGAGGTCGCCAAGGACACGGCCGTCATCCTCTCGAGGATGGGGCATGCGATCGCGTGCCGGAACTGCTTCTGGAAGCAGGGCAACGAATATCTGCGCGAGTTGGCGAAATGGTCGACCGTTCCGATCATCAATATGCAGGACGACCTGTACCACCCCCTGCAGGGCATCGCGGACCTCATGACGATCCGGGAGAAACGGGGCGCCAACACGCAACACCTGAAGGTCTCCGTCATCTGGGCCTATGCGACGACGCACAAGAAGCCGATCTCCGTTCCGCTCAGCCAGGTGCTTCTCTTCCCGAGGTACGGCATGGATGTGACGCTAGCCTACCCGCAGGGGTACGATCTTCCGGGCTGGGTCATCGAGAAGGCCAGGAAGAACGCCGAGGCCCACGGCGGTTCGTTCCGGATCACGCATGACCAGGAAGAGGCGTACCGGAACGCGGATGTGGTCATCCCGAAGAACTGGGGCAGCTGGGTCACGAACGAGAGCACGGAAGTCGTCGATTCGACGCTCGAGGCGAACAGGGGATGGAAGTGCACCGAGGATCGCATGGCGTTGACGGCGAAGGACTCCTTGTACATGCACGCGCTTCCTGCGGACCGGAAGAACGAAGTCGTGGACGCCGTCATCGACGGACCGCATTCGGCGATTTACGACGAGGCGGAAAACAGGCTTCACACGGCGAAAGCGGTCATGGCGCTGACCATGGGCGGAAGATAGCGCATCTTTTGGCGAAACACTGGAAGACGGAATCGAAATAGTGTAGTATATCGCTCTATGCAGATGTGTTGGAACACGACAACCGAAAAGTCTTGAAACGCTGAGAGGGGGGGCTCGGACGCCTCCCCTTTTGTCGTGAAGAAGGAGGGTTCCCATGTACGATCTCGTCGTTCGCGGAGGAACAGTCGTAACGGGTGATGCGGTTCTTGAAACCGACGTCGCAGTGGCCGACGGCCGCATCGCGGCGCTTGGCGCAGGATTCGAAGGGAAGCGGGAGATCGACGCGGAGGGACTGCTCGTCTTCCCCGCGGGCGTCGACCCGCATACCCATATGGCCCTGCCGGTCGGCGAACATCGCTCGAGCGACGATTTCGAGTCCGGAACGATCGCAGCGGCCTGCGGCGGGATCGGAACCATCGTCGACTTCACCGTCGGCAGCCCGGAAACCACGTTGCCGGAGGATATCCGGAAACGTCTTTCGGATGCGTCCGGCTCCGTGATTGATTACGCGCTGCACGCCGAAGTCGTCGGGTGGAACGCGAAACGCGCCGGAGAGATTCGCGAGGCTGCGGAAATGGGCATCAGGAGCTTCAAGTTCTTCACGGCGTACGAGGCGTCCGGAAGGCGCTCGGAGTCCGGACCGCTGCTTCGGGCGTTCGACGCGATCGCGTCGCTTGACGGTGTCGCCCTCGTCCACGCGGAGGACGAGCGCCTCATCCGGACGATCCTCTCGGAAATGAGCG
>CALMZW010000235.1 GCA_937870605.1 uncultured Synergistaceae bacterium | reverse complement strand
CGCAGAACCACTGGAGGATTTCGTTGTGCGCCCAATGCGTGTACTGGAACTTGTGATCCGGGTGACGGGCGAACGTGTCCCTCTGCGCGTCGAGATAATGCCATTTGTACTGTCCCAGCCCGACGCCCCGCACGGGATGCGTCGTGAACATCGTCCAGGATGTCCGCCAGATGCCGTCTCGCCCGCCGATCTCCGTCGGGTTTTCGAAAAGGTCCTGCACTTTGCTCTTCAGCGATCCGCTCCTTGAAGAATTGAACGCAACGCTGCACGAGAACGCGAACAGAACCAGAAGCACTCCGGCGTAGAAGCGGCGTCGGCGTTGCACGTCGCCGCTCCGGACGTAGAGGATCAGGAGGAAGATCAGCGCGGCGAAAAATCCGCCGAGGGCGGATCGCGTTGTCGTTCCCCAAAGCCCCCACGCGTTGATGAGAATGAGAACGAGGACGAAGTACGCGGCGACCGGCGACGAACGCCCCTTTCGGCGTTCCATGGCCGGAATGAAGGAAATGTACAGATACAGGGAACACAGCAGGGCGATGGCGAGCCACAGGCCGAACATCTCCTGCTGCCCCGTATTGGCGATGTAGTTCCCGGGCGTCGGAAGGATAAACGGGAAGGGATCGCTGAGGTTGCGGATCTGCAGTTCGGCGAAGAATGTGCTGACAGCCCCGTTCAGCGCCGCGCCGAGAGCGATCGCGCCGAAACGCGAACCGGGAAAAGCATTGTACGTGAGGATGTACATCGCCCACATCGACGCGAAGAAGAACCATTCCCGGAAAAAGGTCGGCGTCGACCGGACGTTCACCCAGAGGGGCTGCACCGTCATGTAGAGAAGCATGACCAGCCACAGCGCTCCGAAAAGGTCGATGCGCACCGGAACCTTCTCGCCTCCATGCCGCAACAGGCGATAGCCGGCGATGAAGCACGCGATCCCGACGGGAACCATCGCAAAGACCCATTTCATCAAATGAAGCGTCTGGAACCAGAAGCCGCCCGAGAAGATGATATTGGGCAGAGCGAGACACACGAGCCAGAGGACGGTCAGGGAACGTTCCGGAACGAGCGGAAGATTTGCCTCAAGAGAAGGGGGATATGATGAATCCTGTTTTTTCGTCCGTTTCACCGCCACCGCACGATCACTGCCTTTCCTCGTTTGAATCCATTCGCTTCGAGAGATCCACCGTTATTTCGACGACGAGTTCGCGTTGCGCAAGTTCCTTGACCTTCCAGGCGATCGGGATTCCCTTCTTGCGATTCCCTTCGACCAGCGCCGCGAGCTCCTTCAAAAGCTCGCCCGTCGGCCCGTCGGGTCCCGCAAACGGAAGGTTCTGTTTCCGTCCGGAACGCCGTGTTCCCTTCGGCGCCTTTTCCCTCGCGAGCCGTTCGAAGTCTTCCGCAGGGGTGCTCTTCTCCACGGCCTCTTTCGCGAGCGAACGCTGCTCTTCCTCGGGAAGACCGACAAGCGCGCGTGCCTGACGTTCTCCGAGACGTCCCTCGATGACAAGCTTCTGGACCTCCTGGTCGAGGCGAAGCAACCGGAGCTTGTTGGCGAGAGATGCCTGCGAAAGCCCGACTCTTCGGGCGGTGTCGACCTGCGTCCAGCCCGTCCGGTCGAGGATGTCCCGAAAACACTGGGCTTCCTCGACGGCGGAGAGGTTGCTTCTGTGGATGTTTTCCACAAGTGCGAAGATTTGCTGTTCGGAAGGGGTCACCTCGGCGATCAAGGCGGGGATGGTCTCGAGTCCGGCGAGTTTCGCCGCACGGAGCCGCCGCTCTCCCGCGACCAGTTCATACCCCTGATCCTGTCTGCAGACGACAATAGGCTGCAACACGCCGACTTCACGTATGGAGTCGGCAAGCTGCGCGAGTTCGTCCGCATCGAAATGCTGGCGGGGCTGCCGGGGATTCGGAAGAATCGATCCGACCGGAATATGCGCAAGCTCCGGTTTCTTCGGAATTCCGTCATCCTGAAGGAAGTTCATCATGCCTGACATCGTTCCTCGCTCCCTTTATGTTTCCGCACTATCATACCGCCTGTTTTCCCATGGCGAGTCGCTAAAACCACCTAGTAGGATCGCGCCGGATTCTCGAATTTCGTATATTCTCTCAGGAACACGAGCTGCACTTCGCCTGTCGGGCCGTTCCGGTGCTTCGCGATGTTCAGATAGGCAAGCGGATTTTCTTCGTCATCCTGGCCCGGGGAATCGTAATACCCCGGTCGGTAGAGCAAAACGACGATATCCGCGTCCTGTTCGATCGCGCCGCTGTCGCGGAGGTCGGAAAGCTGCGGTTTCTTGTCGGTTCGCTGCTCCACGGCCCGCGAGAGCTGCGAGAGCGCGATGATCGGAACGTTGAGCTCCCGCGCGACGCCCTTCAGCGCCCGCGATATTTCCGCGACTTCCTGCTGCTTGTTGTCGATCTTCCGCGCGTAGCTCATGAGCTGCAAATAGTCGACGACAACCAGTCCCACATTCTTGTAGCGGGACTGGAAACGCCGGCACCGCGCACGGAATTCGAGCGTCGAGAGCATCGAACTGTCGTCGATATAAATCGGCGCCGAAGAAAGCCTGCCGGCGGCGTTCGCGAGATCGTCCCAGGCGGACTCCGCGAACGCCCCGGTGCGAAGCTCGTGGATGTTGATGCGCGCTTCCGCGCCGAGCATTCGCTGCACGAGCTGCTCCGCGCCCATTTCGAGGCTGAAGATCAGCACCGGAGCGCCGCGCGAGACGCCGCAATACTGCGCCATATTGATCGCGAGCGCCGTCTTTCCCATGGACGGGCGGGCGGCGATGATATTCAGGCTTCCCGGCTGAAAGCCGCCGGTCATCCTGTCGAATTCGGCGAACCCCGACGGCAGTCCGAGAACGTCCTGATCGGATCGGTGATACTGCTCTTCGATCGTATGGAACGCCTGGCCGAGGACATCCGCTATGGAACGGAAATTCGTCCTGTTGCGGTGCATCGCGATCTCGAAGACCGCCCGCTCCGCTTCTTCCAGGATTTCCTCGACGTCCATATCCTCCGAATAACCCAGACGGGTAATGCTCGTTCCGGCCGCGATGAGCCGCCTGTGAATGCCCTTGTCCTTGACGATGCGCGCATAAAACTCCGCGTTCGCCGTGCTCGACACCTGATCGACGAGCGACGCGACAAAGGGCTGTCCCCCGAGGCGATCGCCCTTCCCCGAGCGGGACATCTCCTCCAGAAGCGTCAGCGGGTCGACCGCGACATCCTTCTGGGACATATCGAGGATCAATTCATACGCGGTCCGGTTCGACAGGTCGTAGAAATCCTCGGCCGAAAGCATCTCGGTGACGAGGTTCAAGGCGTCCCGATCCATCAGGCACGCGCCGAGAACGGCCCGCTCGGCTTCGAGACTGTACGGAGGTTTTCTCTCGAAACTTCCTTCCGCCACCGTTACGCCCCGTCGACCTGAAGGGTCATCTGCGCTTCGATGCCGGGGAACAGGCGAAGGACCACCGGGTAAGCGCCCGTATGCCGCACGGTTTCCTCAAGGCGGACGTCCTTCTTGTCGATTCGGATCCCGAGCTGCGCCTCTATGCCGTCCGCGATATCGGCGACGGTGACGCTCCCGAAGAGCTTGCCCTTCTCTCCGGCGCTCACGGTGAGCACGACCTTCCGCCCCTGCAGGTTCCGCCGCTGCTCTTCGGCGAGCGCCCGGTTCTTCTCCTCGCGATTCTGCCGCGATTCGTGGCGCGCCTTCCATTCGTTCAGTTTCGAGGGAGTCGCCTCTTCCGCAAGCTCTTTGGGAATCAGAAAATTCCGGGCGTATCCTTCGGACGCTTCCATGAGATCCCCTCGTTTTCCCAGTTTCGGGACATCTTTCAGCAGGATGACCTTCATGCACTCCACCTCCCGATCCTTTTTCTCACATCGAACCACATGTCCCCCACGCCCGCTATGACCGCTACAGTCGAAAACAGCGGGATAAATACGACCAATATTATAACAATCGCGGCAAAAGGCGCCTTCCAGTTCCATTTCTTAAGAAAAAACCACAGGAGCGAAACGCCCTGAAGAAGAAAGATGACGTGAACGCACATCTTGAGGTTGACGCTTATCCTCCCGGCGAGGACACCCCACATGGTCTCCTGCCCGAAAAAGGGAAGGAACAGTGAAACGATCAGCGCCCCCAGAACGCTCTTCGAAAAACGCCATTCGGAAAAAGCGGGAAGGGACGGCATGCTGCCTCCCGTGCGCCGTACGACAACCGCGCTGACCGCGTAGCTCAGGTAACAATCGAGGGCGGACGCCATGATCAGGATGGCGGGGAAAATGGTCGGGAGAAGGCGAAGTGCGGCGGCGATCTGTTCACGCGCATCCGCGAGCGCATCCGCCGAAGCGCCGACCGTTCCGTAGAATCCGAAGACGCGATCGACGATCTCCGTCATCTCCTTCGGGTCCAGAGCGAACGGGTCCACGCCGGTGAGGGCCTTCGCGACGAACATCAAGAGTATCTTGCTTCCCAGAGAGACGAGAATGCCGTAGAGGATGACGTCAACGCCGCGGGAACATCGCTGCGCAAGCACGCCAAGTCCCACGCCGAGCACGCCGAATCCCAGGAAAAAGAAAACGGCCCCGGTCGGACCGGAAAGCATGAGGACGACGACCGTTGCCGCAAGAAGACCGAGAAACGCCGACTTGATATTGTGCCGGAGGCCCAGAATGACAAGAGGCGCCGGACACAGGAAGGAAAAAGCGATCCCCGCGACGGGAATAAAGCGAGCGGCGAGAAAGAGCGCAGCCGCAAGTCCGGCCAGAAGGGAGGCTTCCACCATGTTACGCGTCGATATCACGGGTTCCCTCCTCTCCACCAACAATAAAAAAGAGGGGAGAAGCGATTCGCCGCCCCCCTCGCACAGTGATCGTACCGAATTGGCGCAGAATCCCTAGTCCAGGGCGTAGGGGAGCAACGCCATATATCGCGCCCGCTTCACCGCGGTGGTCAACTGCCGCTGATGCTTCGCGCAGTTGCCGGACACGCGTCGGGGCATGATCTTGCCGCGATCGCTGATGTATTTTCTCAGTTTTTCAACGTCCTTGTAATCGACGTGTTCGACCTTATCGACACAATAAAAACAGACCTTCGGGCGCCGTTTTCCGCCTCTGCGCCCCCCTGCACCGCCACCGCGCGGCCTGTCGCCACCGGCTCCGCCGCCTGCAGGGCCGGATCCGTATGCGGCCATGTATGGTCCTCCTTTCACTCCCCTAGAAGGGGATCTCAACCTCGTCTTCGTTTCCGGCGTCAACCTGGGAAATATCCATGGGGAAATCGTCTCCCCCGAATCCCTTTTCCCGGAGACTGCCGAACTCGCCACCCTCGGAACCGCCCTGCTCTTCGGACTTTCGTCCTCCAAGGAAAACGACGCTCGAGGCGACGACTTCCGTCACCCAGCGTTTCGTTCCATCCTTGGCGTCATAGTTTCGGACCTGAATCCGTCCCTCGACGAGCACCGGACGCCCCTTTCGAAGGTATTTTTCGCAGTTTTCGGCCTGAGCGCCCCAGACAACGACCGGCACAAAGTCCGTGCGTTCCTGAAGCTCGCCGTTTCCGCCCTTCCACTGGCTTCCGATGGCGACCGTAAAGCTCGCCACAGCCTGCTTGTTGACGGTGTATCTGATCTCGGGATCCTTCGTCAGGTTCCCCATCAGAATGACCTTGTTGAATCCTCTGGCCATCGGCTTACTCCTCGTCCAGGCAGACGATCATGGTCCGCATCAGGTTTTGCCGCAGGCTCAGAAGCCGTTTGAGTTCGACTATCTGGTCGGGCTCCACGGAAAACGAGCTCAACGCATATACCCCTTCCTGTTTCTTCCGAATGGGATACGCGAGTCGCCGTTTTCCCCAGACGTCAGTCTTGGCGATCTCTCCGCCAAGCGTTCGCACGACCTCTTCCACCTTCGTTATTTCTTCCTTCGGATCTTCCAGATCAGCGTTGACGATCATCATCATTTCGTATGGTCGCACGCTTGTCACCTCCTCCCTATGGACATATGGCCTCGTTCACGAGGCAGGGAAACACAGAATGGGATTATACGCTTTCGTCACTTTTTCGGCAATACGTCTTTCGACGTGACGACAATCCTGTAGATCATCTCGCCGGGCATGACGAGATTGTACTGGTCCCGGGCCAGATGCGCGACTCCCTCCGCCGTGCTGTAGAAGGAGATTCGCTCCCGAAGATCCTGCAGCGAGCGGGTTTTCTTGACGAGCAGCTCCATTCGTTCGTCCAGCGTCGAGGACAGGCGATCGACCTGACGCCACTCGAGGATGTACGCCGTGCCCATGATCGTGACGAAGAGAATGACGATCGCGGCGAAGACGATCCAGCGGAGCCGGAGCACTTACATCCTCTCCGGCGCCGCGATTCCGAGAAGCCCGAGCGCGCTTCCGAGAACGATCCCGGTCGCACGGACAAGCAGCAGCCGCGACTTCATCGTCGCCTCCTCTTCTCCGAGAATGCGATGCGCGTTGTAGAAGGAGTGGAACGCCCCCGCCAGCGAATAGGCGTACGACGCGATCACATGAGGCGCCAGCTCGCGGGACGCCTTTTCCACTTCTTTCGGGAACTCGTCGAGACAGGCGATCAGGCGTTTTTCCTCCTCCGAGGCGAATTCGTATTCCAGAAGGCTCTCCACGTCCGGAAGAACGACGCCGCGCGCTTCGGTTTCCCGGAGGACGCTCCGGATCCGCGCGTGCGCGTACTGGATGTAATAGACGGGGTTTTCGTTGGACTGCTGCTTCGCGAGTTCCAGATCGAAGTCGAGATGGCTGTCGCTCCGCCGCATGACGAAGAAATACCGCGTCGCATCCACGCCGACCTCGTCGAGGACCTCCCGGAGCGTGACGAATTCTCCGGAACGCGTGGACATCGCGACGGGCGTTCCGTCGCGAAGCAGGTTGACGAACTGGATCAGCAGGACGGACAGATCGTCCGGATCCCGGCCAAGGGCTTCGACCGCCGCCTTCATCCTCGGAACGTATCCGTGGTGGTCCGCCCCCCAGATGTCGATGACACGTGAAAAGCCCCGGTCGAACTTGTTCTTGTGATACGTGATGTCGGAGGCGAAATACGTGGGGACTCCGTTGGAACGGATCAGCACGCGGTCCTTCTCGTCGGTGAAGCCGGTCGTCTTGAACCAGAGCGCGCCGTCCTGCTCGAATGCGTAGTCGCGTTCTTTCAGGAATGCCATGGTTTTCGGGACATCGTCGGCGACGTAGAGGCTCTTCTCGGAAAACCAGATGTCGAAACGAACGCCGAAGTCCGAAAGATCCGTCTGAATCGTCGCGAGGATCCTGTCTCCGGCGAATTGCCTGAAATACGGGAGGGAGTCGGCGAGGGGCATAGAGAGGAGCGATTCCCCCTTCTCCGTTATGACGTCCTTCGCCAGATCGTAGATGTACGCGCCCTTGTAGCCGTCCTCCGGAAAGGGCGCCGTCGCTGCGGCGCCGAGAAGCTCGAAGTATCGGGCCTGTGTGGACCGTCCGAGGATGGACATCTGTAGTCCTGCGTCGTTGATGTAATACTCCCGTTCGACGGAATGGCCGGAAAACTCCAGAATGCGCGCAACAATGTCGCCGACGGCGGCGCCGCGGCCATGACCGACGTGCAGCGGCCCGGTGGGGTTCGCGCTCACGAACTCGACCTGAACTCTCCGGCCCGCGCCGAGATCGGAGCGACCGTAGGACGCCCCCTCGCGAAGGACCGTGACGACCGAGTCGGACATCCACGAACGCGTCAGAAAAAAGTTCACGAAACCGGGACCGGCGACCTCGATCCGATCGATGCCCTTTCCGTCGGGAATGCGATCCCGCAACATCGCGGCCACATCCCGGGGATTCTTCTTCAGGGAACGCGCGAGTTGCATCGCGACGTTCGTCGACCAGTCGCCCTGATCCTCTCTTTTCGGGCGTTCCAGAAGAACGTCCGGCAACGACGCCGGATCGGCGCCCATTTCGGAAGCGCAGGAAACGAGCGCCTCCCTGATGCTCTCCTTCAGACTGTCAGCCATATCCGCCATGCCATAGCCTCCGTTATTGTCCCGTGCGTCCCAGGCGCACGGGAAGTGTCCGGTGCGTGAAGTCGTACCATCGCTGCATGGATTCCGCAAACGCCCTTGAGGCGGACTCTTCGAACGACTCCCCCTTCACGATGATTCGGCAGGAACCCGAAATAAACCGTTTGCGTTCGTGAAGACTCAATGTTTCGTCATAAAGAACTTTATCCATCGCCCGGGCCGGCGCGGGAGACATCGGAAGCAGCGTCGCGCCTGCGGGATACCGGAGCTCGAATGTCTGTTCGACCACAAACGGGAAGAGAACAGCGAATGGAGGCTGCGCCTTCGCGACGTCCACAAGGACATCCGGCATGACGAGCGGAAGCGCCACCAGCATATCCCGCCCGGCGGAAATGCCCCGTTTCGGACGAACATTCGCCGTGATGCGGAATCCTGTCCGCGTTCCCCGGATGTCATGCGACTCGACGTCGTTCAGCGAGACTCCGAGAGCTTCGAGAATGCGGTTTCCGTCCTCCGGCCCGACACGGCGATCTCCGATCAGGATATCCGCCCACCCGTTGCGCGCCGTCACATCGAGCGCGCCCGAGATCGCTCCGTCTCCGAGAAGCTCCAGATCCCACCGGAAGATGAGCTTGTGCTCCCTCGCCCTTCCGGAAGAGACGCGCCGTTCCTCAAGCCCTTTCGGCGAGAGCTGGTAGACGGTTTTTCCCCAGAGGGCGGATGGCGTTTCCATTGTGATTCCCTGCGAAAGATCGAGAAAGAACGGCTCCTGCCCCGAACAGGACGCTTCAAGAACCGGGCGCAGCACCAGGCCCTCCGTGGCCGGAGCCTGATCGTTCAGCGGCGCGGCCGAAAGCCAGCAGACCCGGGTCGTCCAGGAGGCTTCGCGAAGCCACTTCGCAAGAATGAGCACTTTTTCCCATTCGGTCCACGGACCTTCCGCGGGAATCTCGGGCCGGACATTCGTCCCGATCCCGCTTTCCCTTCCGACGGAGAGGGACGGAGATGACGCCACGAATGAAAGGACCGACTCTCCGGCCTTCACCTTGTTGACTGCGTTCCGAGCCTTGCCGAGAGCCGCAGGGGACGCCGGGATCACACGCGTCTCCATGGAGCGCAGCAACCGGGTCACCGGTTCCGTCCCCTTGCGCATTCCGAAGGCGATGAATTTCCGGGTGTCGCCGAGAAGCGAGAGTCGCGGGACGGCCGGCGTATTGACGATGTTGAAGCGATACTGCCTCCCCGTTCTGGTCTCCTCTATGGCCGGGGTGTCTCCGCCCAGAATGGCGAGTTCGCTCCCGGACGGGACATTCACCGTTATCCGCTGTTCCCACTGAGGCAATTCATCTGAGATCCACACGAGGTCATCCACGCCGAAATGCCTCGGGAACGTCTCGGAAACGGACAGAACCAGAATCTGTTCCTCCCGGAGAGGCGGAAAACGAACTTCCACAAGCCGCGTCCCACCGCTTTCATAGGTGCGGGGAATGATGGGAACGACCATTCTGCCCGTTCCGGGATCATACATCTTCGCGTCGCGAACCTCGACTTTCCCGCCGGTGGGAACCGTGAAGGTCCAGGTTCTCCATCGCTCGCCGAGCGCGGATTTCCCGAGAATGACGAAACGGGACATCCGGGTCATGCTTCCATCGGCAGCCATCGAATACCGCAGGTCCTTCAGCCAGACGATGCCGTCCGCTTTCGGGAACGCGCTGAAGTCGGGGGCTTCCTGGATCATTCGCTCGATGGTCGTTTCCTCCGCCTGCTCCGCATGTGCTTTTCCGGTCAGGGGCGCCGCGTACGATAGTTCCGGCAACAACGCAAGCCCCAAAAGCGCGAGAACGATGCTTCCGACCCTTCGGAATCCCGGCATGTACATCCCTCCTATGCGTTCCGTCCGCAGCAGTGCTTGTATTTCTTGCCGCTGCCGCACGGACACGGATCGTTCCGTCCCACTTTCTGCCCTCTCCGGACCGGCTGGGGGCGTTCGTCTCCGCCCGTCTGGTACGTCTCCTGTTTCGGAAAGGGAAGCAACGAGCTCCGATCTTCCCTCGCGGGACGCGGCGAGCGGTATTCCCTCCCGGGCTCCTCCGAGACGATGGTGACGCGGAACGCGAGCTCGGCGATGGATTCCCGAACCCGCTCCATCATTTCCTGAAAGAGATTGTACGATTCGAACTGATACTCCAGAAGCGGATCCTTCTGTCCGATCGCCCGAAGTCCGATTCCGCGACGCAGCTCATCCATCGCGAGAAGGTGGTCCTTCCAGTTCGAATCCAGCGTATTGAGAACGATAAAACGGTAGAGTCTCCCGGCGACCTCGCCTCCGAGCGTCTCGACCTTGGCCAGAAATCGCCTGCGGACCTCGTCCTTGATGTCGTCCCGGACGGGCGCAAGAAGCGCGACGGTATCGACGCCAGTCAGGTACGTCTCGAATCCGGGGCCGAAAACGGCCTTCAGGCGGGACAGGGCCCGCACCGGGTCGCAGTCTCCCTCTTCCGGGAAGGACCGCTCCAGAATATCCTCGACGACGCCTTCGAGAACTTCCTGAACGTGCGACAGAATATCGGGATCGGAGAGGATCTTCTGCCGTTCATCGTAGACGGCTTCGCGCTGCCGGTTCATGACATTGTCGTACGCGAGAAGCTGCTTGCGGATGTCGAAGTGCATCGCCTCGACCTTTTTCTGCGCGGACTCGATGGCCTTCGTCAGGAGCGGGTGTTCGATGGATTCCCCTTCCTCCATCCCGAATTTTTCCATGAGTCCCTGGATGCGCTCCGACCCGAACAGCCGGAGCAGGTCGTCTTCAAGCGACAGGTAGAAGCGGCTCGCCCCCGGGTCGCCCTGTCGTCCTGACCGACCTCGGAGCTGATTGTCGATTCGGCGCGCCTCGTGACGTTCCGTTCCGATAATGTGCAACCCGCCGAGCGCGACGACTTTTTCGCGTTCGGACGCACATTCCGCGCGCCGCACAGCAAGGCGTTCCCTGAACGCATCCGGCGCCTGCGCCGGATCGACGCCGTCCTTCCGCAAGTCCTCGCGGGCGAGAAAATCCGGATTGCCTCCAAGGATGATATCGGTCCCGCGTCCCGCCATATTCGTGGCGACCGTGACGGCGCCGAGGTGTCCCGCCTGCGCCACGATCTGCGCTTCCATCTCGTGGTGTTTCGCGTTCAGCACCTGATGCGGGACTTTCCGGGCCCGAAGGAGCTTGCTGACCCGCTCGGAATTCTCGATGGAGGTCGTGCCGACAAGCACGGGAGCGCCCTCTTTGTGGGCCTCCTCGACCTCCTCCGCGACGGCCGCGAATTTTTCCATAACGGTCCGGTAGATGGCGTCGGGGTTGTCCTTCCGTATCATCGGCTGATTCGTCGGCAGGACGAGAACGCCCAGGCCGTATATGTCCTTGAATTCCTCGGATTCCGTAAACGCCGTTCCGGTCATTCCCGCGAGCTTCCGGTACATGCGGAAGTAGTTCTGTATGGTGATCGTCGCAAGCGTCTGGCTCTCGCGCCCGACCCGGACGCCTTCCTTCGCCTCGATCGCCTGGTGCAGACCGTCGGAGTACCTGCGGCCGAACATCAGACGGCCCGTGAACTCGTCGACGATGACGATTTCCCCGTCCTTCACGACGTAGTGGACATCCCGCTGGAAAAGCACATGCGCCTTGACGGCCTGGCTGATCCGGTGCGCAAGGTCCGAATGCGCCGCGTCCGAGAAAAGCGCCGGCAGGTTGACGAGCTTTTCGCACTTCGCGATGCCGGTTTCGGTCAGTGAGATGTTCCGTTCCTTCTCGTCCTTCTCGAAATCCTGTCCTTCGCGAAGCTGCCGGGCCACCCTGTCCGCCGTAACGTACAGTTCGACCGAGTCGTCCGAAGGTCCCGATATAATCAGCGGCGTCCGCGCCTCGTCGATGAGGATGGAGTCCACTTCATCGACGATGCAGAAATTGTGTTCCCGCTGGACGAGATGCTCCTCGGCGATCGCCATGTTGTCGCGAAGGTAATCGAATCCGAATTCGCTGTTCGTCCCGTATGTGACGTCGGCCAGGTACGCCTGCCTTCTGTCTTCCTGATCCATGAACGCGTAGATGACTCCGACCGAGAGTCCGAGCGCCCGATAGACGGGCCCCATCCAGTTCGCGTCGCGGCGGGCGAGGTAGTCGTTGACGGTCACCACGTGGGCTCCCTTTCCGGAGAGCGCGTTGAGGACGACCGCAAGCGTCGCGACCAGCGTTTTTCCCTCGCCGGTCTTCATCTCCGCGATCTTGCCCTCGTGGAGCGCCATGCCGCCCATCAGCTGGACGTCGAAATGGCGCAGGCCTATCGTGCGGCTGGAGACCTCGCGAACGAGCGCGAACACCTCCGGGAGCAGATCGTCGAGCGTTTCTCCGGCTTCCAGCCGGCCGCGGTACTCCGGTCCCTTCGCCAGAAGGGCCTCGTCATTCATGGACTGCATTTCGGGTTCCAGTTCGTTGATCCGGGCGACGACGTCCCGATATCGAGAGAGCGCGCGTTCATTGGGGTCGAGCCCCAGCGCGCGCTTGATCCGTTCAAGCATACAGGTCACCTCGTAAAAAGAGTCTGGCGCATCGTTCCATGCACAGTTTTTTATTATCCCATAGATACGCCGTTTGTGACGCGCAATACAGCGGATTGGCCATCAGCGTCGCGGCATCGACTCAGGAGGTTCGCGGAAGAATGCGGAATGGGCGGCCTACGGCGGGAACCGGCCGCCCGGAAAGCGGCTTCTGCGGATGACGTTCCTCACGAATCCAGAAGCAGACCTTTCCCCTTGATCAGGTAATTCATCCCGGACCAGACCGTCAGGAACAGCGCCAGCCACATCGCGGCCATACCGCCGGGAAGGTTGAAAATAAGCAGGCAGATGGCGATGATCTGGGATACGGTCTTCACTTTTCCGCCCTTCGACGCTGCGATGACAATCCCTTCGGCGGCCGCAGCCATCCGAACGCCGGTCACGATGAAGTCGCGCGAGATGATCACGACGACGATCCACGCCGGGAGGCGCTGCAACTCCACAAGAGAAATAAGCGCAGCGATGACGAGAATCTTGTCCGCCAGCGGATCGATGAACTTGCCGAGATTCGTCACCATTCCCTTTTTCCGCGCGATATAACCGTCTGCGGTGTCCGTAAGGGCGGCGAGAATGAACACGACGCCCGCGAGGATGTCTCCATAGCTCACGGATATGCCGAGGGACTCGAACGCGTGAATGGGCGAACTGATTTTGAGCGTGAGAAAGATCAGGACCAGCGGAGCAAGGAACACTCGAAGCAGACTCAACATATTCGGCAGGTTGAAGCGCAATTTCACCGCATTTCCCCCCCGTGAGGACAGGTGCTCGTCTTTCGATTGTTCTATTATCACCCAAAGGATCTCGGGAGTCCACCAAAAAGGGCGGGACACAACGCCCCGCCCCTCGATGTTTCCTGTCCGTTCATCCCGGGAACGCGTCCTTGGCGCAACTATCCGCCCAGATATGCCGCCTTCACGCGGGAATCGCTCAGAAGCTGCTCTCCGGTTCCTTCGAGGACGACATTCCCGACCTCGAGAATATACGCGTAATCTGCGACTTTGAGCGCCGCAAAAGCGTTTTGCTCCACAAGCAACACCGTTTTCCCCTCGCTGTTGATCTGCCGGATGATGTCGAAAACCTCCTTGACCAACAGCGGAGCAAGCCCGAGAGACGGTTCATCCAGCATGATGAGATCCGGACGGCTCATGAGCGCACGACCGACCGCGAGCATCTGCTGCTCCCCTCCGGAGAGCGTTCCGCCGCGTTGCCAGGATCGTTCACGAAGCCTCGGAAACAGCGAGTACACCATATCGATATCGCTGACGATGCCGTCTTCGTCGGTGCGGATGTACGCGCCGAGGCGCAGGTTCTCTTCAACCGTGAGGTGCGGCAGGATGCGGCGGCCTTCGGGGCTCATCGCGATGCCCAGTTTCACCATGGTTTCGGGCGTTTTGCCTGTCAGTTCCGTTTCCTTTCCGTCGCGTCCCGTGAAGGCGATATGTCCCTGAACGTGCTTGACAAGCCCCGCGATGGCGCGAATGGTGCTGCTCTTTCCCGCGCCGTTGGCGCCGATCAGCGTGACGATCTTTCCCCTCGGAATTTCGATGGTGATGCCCTTGACCGCGTGGATGCCTCCGTAATACACGTGAAGGGAGTCTATCTTAAGCATCGGCCGTGACCTCCTCCCCGAGGTAAGCCTCGATGACCTTGGGATTGGACTGAATCGCCTGCGGACCGCCCTCGGCGATGAGGACGCCGTAATCAAGCACCCAGATGTACTCGCACACGCCCATGACGACCTTCATGTCGTGTTCGATGAGGAGAATCGTCAGGTCGTATTCTTTCCGGAGCGCCCGGATGAACCCCATGAGTTCAAGGGACTCCTGGGGGTTCATGCCTGCCGCGGGTTCGTCGAGAAGGAGGAAACGCGGCTCGGTCGCGAGCGCGCGTGCGATCTCGAGCCGTCGTTGCGCCCCATAGGGGAGGGAATTCGAAATCTCATTGGCGTACGGCAACAGGCCGATCGATTCGAGAAGATGATAGGACCGTTCGCGAATGGCCTTTTCCTCCCGGTTGAACAGGGGGAGCATGAGCGGAGCCATCCACCATTCGCTCTTCTGGCGGACATGACACCCGATCATGACGTTCTGGAGCACCGTTTCGTTCGAAAAAAGTCGGATGTTCTGGAACGTTCGGGAGATTCCCGTCTTGCAGACCAGATGCGGGAGCCGCCCGGTGATATCCTCGCCGTAAAAGAGCACCTTTCCCTCCGTCGGTCGGTAAAACCCCGTAATGATGTTGAACGCCGTGGTCTTCCCGGCGCCGTTCGGGCCGATAAGACCGACGATGCTCCCGTGGGGGACGGCAAGGTTCAGGTCGCTGACGGCGGTCAGTCCGCCGAACCGGATCGTGAGATGCTGCGTTTCGAGGGCGCAGGGTCGTTCCGCGTGCGTCGTCATTCAGTCTTTCCCCCCTTGCCGAACCGGGCGAAGAGACCGTCCCAGGTCCACTCTTTCATCCCCATGATCCCCTCGCGCCGGAACAGAATGATGAAAATGAGAAGAAGGGAGAATACGACCATGCGCATTCCGGGAATGCCGGGGATCTCAAAGGAGCCGATGGTCAGCGGATTTTCCACGAACCGGAGCCATTCCAGAAGAATCGTGATCACGACGCTGCCCAGAATGCTCCCAGTGAGGGAACCGAGCCCTCCGGTGACAACGATCATCAGGACGTTGTACGTCAGAAGGAACGAGAACATTTTCGGGTCGATCGTGGTGATGAGACTTCCCATGAGCGCTCCCCCCACGCCGGCGAAGAACGCGCCGATCGAAAACGAGATGACGCGGTAACGGAACGTATTGATCCCCATATTCTTTGCGGCGATTTCATCGTCGCGGATCGCCTTGAAGACATTTCCGAAGTTGCTGTTTACAATTCTGACTATGAAGTACAACGTGAAAAGAAACCACCCATAATTCCACCACAGGCCCGCGTAATCCGGGATTCCCTTGAGCCCCAGCGATCCGTTCGTAATCGGCGTTATATTCGTGATGACGACGCGGATGATCTCGGCAAACCCCATTGTCGCGATCCCGAGATAGTCGCCCCCCAGGCGAAGAACGGGAAGAGCGATCAGGAGACCGATCAATGCGGCGACAAGACCTCCTGCGATGACGGAAACGAGAAACGGGGCCTGCATGACGGAAAAGGGCCAGATGACGGGTTCCAGGATCCACATCATCTCTTTCTGCGCCGGGCTCAGGATCAAAAGCGCGGAAACGTACGCCCCGATCGCCATGAATCCGGCGTGCCCGAGCGAAAACATGCCGGTGAAGCCATAGATAAGGTTCAGACTCAGGGCAAGGATCGCGTTCACGGCGATGAGGTTGAGCACCTGTATCTGATATCCGTCCAGATTGCGCTCGCCCCACCAGAGGAATCCGCCCAGGAGAGCGACCAGCAGTATATTCAGAATGGAGTTCCTTATTTTCGGATTCATCAGATTTTGTCCTCCAGTTTCTCTCCCATGAGCCCGGTGGGTTTCATGAGAAGGATGACGATCAGGAGGATAAAGGCGAACGCGTCACGATATCCGGAAAGAGACGGGAAAAAGGCGATGATCATGATCTCGATAAGCCCAAGGAGCATGCCGCCTATCATGGCGCCCTGGATGGAGCCGATTCCGCCGAAAACGGCGGCGATGAAGGCCTTGAAGCCGGGAAAGACCCCCATGAACGGGTGAATCTGCGGATACCGGAGCGCCCACATGATGCCGGAAGCGGCGGCCAACGCCGATCCGAGGCCGAAGGCCAGAGCGATGATTTTATCGACCGAGACGCCCATCAGACGCGTCGTTTCGATATCCTTGGAGATGGCGCGCATTGCGAGTCCGGGCTTCGTCCGGTAGACGATCCAGAGGAGCCCGAGCACCAATGTGAAGGCAATGACCGGAACGACGATCGCCAACGGGAGGATCCGGATTTCTCCGATCGTAATGATCTTCACCATCCACTCCGGTTGTATGACCTGGCGCGGAAGGCCCGTAAAAAGGACCAGACTGAGATTTTCGATAAGAAAGGAAACGCCGATGGCGCTGATCAGCGCGGAGATCCGTGGAGCGTCCCGCAAGGGCCGAAAGGCGATCCGATCCACGAAAACACCGCATACGCTCGATGCGGCGACGGCGATGACTGCTGCGATGCCCCAGGGAAGATTGAAGGTGACCGTGCCGAAAAACATGAAATAGGCGCCGAGCATGAAGATGTCGCCGTGCGCGAAGTTGATCAGCCTGAGGATTCCATAGACCATCGTATAGCCGATGGCGACCAGACCGTACAGGGATCCGAGGGTAATCGCATTGAAAAGGTGCTGCACGAACATGTTGAAGCTCATACGAGCCGTCCCCCTCACTCAAGAAAAATGGGAGGAAGAGGGAATCCCTCCTCCCCCCAAAACGCCATGGAACGTAGTGCCGGTAACGCTAGAGCTGCGGGGTGACCGTCCCCACGAACTGTTTCTTTCCGTCCTTGATCTGGACGACACCGACAGGGCTCTCGGCGTCGTGGGTCTTGTTGATCGTTTTCGCGCCAGTGACGCCGGGGAAGCCCTTGGTTACCTCAAGAGCGTCGCGGATCGCGTTCGGCTCGGCTTTTCCGGCCCGCGTGATCGCATCCGCAAGAAGCATGAAGGAATCGTATCCGAGCGCTGCGTTGACGTTGGGTTCCTTATCCGGGAAGGCTTTCTTCCAGTTTTCGGTGAATTTCTTCGCGATATCGCTCATGTCCTTCATCGAAGGATCATAGGGGAAGGTCGTGTGGATGAAGCCTTCAACCGCCGCGCCGCCGATCTTGACGATCTCGGGGTTGTCCATCGCGTCGCCGCCCATGATCTGGAATTTTGCGCCAAGCTCGCGAGCCTGCTTCATGACAATGGCGCCCTCCGCGAAATAGGAGGGAATGAAGAGGACATCGGGCTTCTTGCTGATGATTTCGGTCAGCTGCGCTGTGAAGTCCTGATCGCCGGAGTTGTATTTGA
>CALMZW010000234.1 GCA_937870605.1 uncultured Synergistaceae bacterium | reverse complement strand
CAAGAATGATCGGTGCGGCGCTTCCTCCGGAAAGGACTATGGCGCCTAGCGTGAGAATGGAAAGCCGCTGTGAACGCGCGGCCTGTATCATAGCGTGCCTGCGGTCGGAATGAACAAGCTCGTGGGCGATTACGGAGGCAATTTCGGCGTCGCTGTGAAGAAACTCCATCATTCCCGAGGTCATGTATATGAAGCCTCCGGGAAGGCTGAATGCATTCGGGCTTTTTTCGCGGACACAGCGAACTTCGTATGGAAGGTCGCGTTTCATATACGGGGTGAGCCGGGAGCAGATCATATCCAACCGCGCGGAAACGGAAGGGTCTGCGATACGCTCCCATCGCTCTTCCACTTGTCGCGCCACTTTGGCGCCCAGTTGGACTTCTTTCGCCGGATCCGGTTCAGCGGCAGGAGAAACCGATGCGAGACAAAGCAGAAAAACGCAGACAAAAAGGAAAAGTCCGCGGCGGCTACGGCCTGATGCTTCCGGAAGAGCGGGAATATCCCTGCACCGCCTTTCGGGCATGCTGCATCGTGATCATTTGTTGTCTCAGATCGGACACAACGGTCTCAAGCTTGTTCTGAACGTCCTTTTCCTTTTGCAGCAAACCGGCTGCAAGCGATCGCATCGAGTCAACAGAACGCCTGATTTCGCCATACTCCAGACGTCCGACATTCGAGCGGACCGCATCCCAGAAATCGTCGGATTCACGACCGCAATCCACCGAAAGATATCGCGAAAGCTCATCCCATTCGTCCATCATCTTCTCCTGCGCCGCGATGATTTTCTGTTTCTCCTGGAGGACGAGAAGAAGCGTTTCCATGTTTCCCTCGTTGACCGCCGATTCCTCACGCGCTATGGACTCTTCAAGGGATTGATACAACATCGTTTCTTTTTCTATAAGCCCGGATATGAAGCATCTGACGTCAGCCGGCAATCGTAAACCCTCCAGCCGCAACCTTCGGCCTTTCCGAGACATCCTTCTGCGGAAGCGGGGCCTGCTCGCTGGAGAGTTTCTCTATCGCCTGCTCCCATGTCGTGCGCAGCTCCTCAAGCATCGAACGAACGACGCGAACCTTCTCCGGATCCTTACGGACGTTTCCGTCGACCAGTTCATAGTACAGGAAATCATAAAGACGCATCAGATTCTCCGCCACTTCGCCGCCGACTTCGACGTTCAGGGAGAACATCAGCTCCC
>CALMZW010000233.1 GCA_937870605.1 uncultured Synergistaceae bacterium | reverse complement strand
AATCCTCTCATACTTGAACGGATCTGTTACGGCGTTGCGGAATTGCGCGGTGAAGGATGTGTCCTGCCGGACATAATACGCGACTTCGCGGCCTTTGCGGTCGTATTCCACACCGTCAATTATCTGCCCGCGCTCACGGGCAACTCTGGCAAGAACCGTGCGGTCGGTTGGAGTTACGAGGTTCTTTCCGTCGATGGGTTGAACCCGAATCTCCCCGTTTTCGATATTCAGGATGACCAGCAGATCGCCCGCAAGAAGACAATTCAAATACGCTTCATCCTCCATTGCATGGAGATCTCTGCGCCCGTCCATACTGGCGTAGGGGCATGAAGCATAGACCGCAAACTCTTTCTCGACGAAATTTTTCTGCTCTTCTGTCAGGGTAATGCCCAACTCTTCGAGTAGCGAGGACGGCTCATATTGGAGCTTCAAGCCGGTGTTGATGACAAATTGCCGCAGGCGGTCGATATACTGCGCGGCCATTTCATTCTCGGTGTACGCCTGCCATGACCGCTCACGCAACGCGTAGTAGTCGAGCGTCCACGGGCGGGGCATATTCATTGTTCCGGGGATCGTTGCGCCAGTAAACGCCCCGAACGCCGCAGAAAACGAATCGTAATCCGCCCCGTTAAAAATCACCGGGGATTGAGCGGACGCCCGTATCTGATTCGCAAGGCTGTCCATGTGGCTGACCGGAGCCGTCTTCTTTTTTTTGAAAAATTCCATGCCTACCTCCGGTTCGTGGCCGCGTCGCGGGCAACCATTACATTGCCGCCGGTGTAAATTCCATAAAGTTCATTGTACTCTGCATAAAGTTCCCGACGTTGCGCTCGGAGTTCGCTCAAGCTGCCGCACTCAACTTCGATCTGCGTCTGTCCGGTGTTTACTTTATACCGTATGACTCCGCCGCCGGAGGCGTAGTTAAACAGAGCGGAGTTGACTGCGTCGATAAGGGCTTTAAGTCTTCTCAATCTATCGAGAAGAGTGTCTGACTCCAGCGAGACTGCGGATATTGCCTGTTCAAAAGTTTGTGCCATGTAAAGCGTTATCGCATATCATGCAAGACGGTCAATAGCAAAAATAAAACCCTCAGAGACGTATCTCTGAGGGGGCTACGAAGTTTACCTCGTAGGGATGAAGCCCGCATTGCGCGGGCTGGGGTGTGTAGGGCGGGTTTAGGAGAAACATTGGAACACGTCGGCAGGATGGCATATCCTGCTACGGTGTCAATCTCTGTTTTTCAAAATAGTTCCATACTTCGTCCGGATTGGCGGTATCCAGCCCGAGAACGTTCTTACTGTAATCCTCGATCACGAAGTCCGCCGCAGCGGTGTTATAGACAAAATCGTCCCATGCCTCGTTTCGCCCGTGCTGTACCCATTGGACGACCGCCAGCTTCCCGACGCGCTTTACGATTCGCTCTTCCGTTGTTAGCTGGCGGAAATATTCTCGGTCGTATCCCGACGGGAACATCGACCAGCCTTCCGGAGCTGACTCGCCCGGTCTCCAATCCTGCCGCAACCACGCCGCAATCCGGTTCTTGTAGTTGTCGGAATAAATCTCCAGTAGAGGAAAGTTCTCTCCGGGCATCTCGACGATCCGCTGATAAAATCGCGTCCGTGCTGTGACCGGCTGGCCTTTGCCGGGGATCATCAGCGCAGCGTGCCCAAACCCGAATTGTTTACCCCCGTACCGGCGGCAGGCTTCGTACACGGTTGTCGTCATATTCCCGTCCGAGCTGTCTACGACCATCCGTTCGACTTGATAGTTCCCCCACCTTTCGTTCAGAATTTCGCCTAGTTGCGCCCAGCAGGGGTCGTTTATGTCCTCGACTGTCCCCCGGATGACCCGATAATCGACCGACCAGTTGCGGAAGCCCCGCCCCCACGCGTTAATTTCGACCTCAAGACGCCCGTTCTGCCCCGTCTGCACGTCGCAGGCGGCGGTGAGGAACAGCGGCCCCTCGATTCGCTTGGTATATGGGTTCTCCTTTAACGGGGGAAGGGTGTTACGGGGGTATCCACCTTCTCTCTCCGAAAGTTTTACGATCTGCACTCCTCCGTTTCGGTCTTCGAACGGCAGACCTAAGTAGCGGTTGAAAAACAACTGCATTTTCTTCGGGTCGCCCTTTGACAGCAGAAACTCCTTCACGATTTCCCACCATTCAACGGTCAGAGAATACAGAGCGCTCATGTGATAGCTGTGGTAATACGGCTCCTTCGCCTTCGCTGTCGGAGCCCACTCAGCTCCGGCCTCCGGCTGGATGATCTCGGGTTTATAATACTCCTCGAACTGCTTTCCGCAGTGCCGGCATTGGTACTTTACGCTGGAGTAATCCCCGTCCCGACAGGCTTCGGCGTCGAACATCATTCCGTACTCGACGCCCTCGTGTGTTATGCCTTTGAAGAACACGAGTTCCTGCTTCTCCCGGCAATGCGGGCACGGCACCATATACTTTCGCTGGTCGCCGGCGTAATACAGGTCGAGAATACGACTGCCGATCTCCTCTTTACGCTTGTCCTCTTCCTCGCCGTCCTTCTCTGAATCCGAAAATCCGAAAGAGGTCGTCGGTCGTGAGCCATACAGCATCTTCTTGCGGTTCTTAAAAGCGTCGGCACGGCCCTCGATAACCTTGATAGTATCCCCCGAGCGGCCAAGGTGAGGAGGATACAAGTCCACTTCGTCGAGCAGCAACATCCGGTAAGACAGCCCTTGGAAGTTCGACTCGTTATTCGGCCCGCAGAGAGTCAGGTATCCGCCGGAGAACTCCATCATGCCGTCGGCATCCCCCGTGCGGCGTATACCTTTCTTCAGAGTGTCAGGACGGATCTTCGCCCGCAGACCGGAGTTGTCGATCATCGGGTCAATACGTGTCTTTTTCGCCCTGCCTATGAGCTTCTCATCGCCGGAGATGAACGCCATCGGCTGCGGGTCGCAGGCCATGCCAAAGCCTATCGCGTTTTCCAACACGGCGCAGGTGAATCCGACCTGCGTCCCTTTCATCACCGCGATTTTCTGCGCCGGGTCGAACGGAGACAGGCGATCAACAACTTCTCGCCAGAAGGGGGTGCGCGTCCACTTGAACTTACCGGGAAACGGTGAGGATGTCTTCGTCAGATACCGTGTGCGCTCCGCCCATTCGCTCGGCATCATGCCCGGCGGCTCACAGGGGAGCGACTTCAGAATGCCGGTCAGAAAGCCGTGCGGGTCTTGAAAATCGCGCACGGTCTCCACGATCTCACGGAGTTCTTTCACCTCCGTCGAGACCTTCACGGTATTTGGGCGTTTACGCTTCGTAGCCATATTACAGCGGGTTCTTCTCCATCGTTGCGGTTGCGCCTTTCAGGATGTCCGAAAGAGCCTGTCCCAGAATCTTTTCCATTTCTTTGATCGCGGCTCGGGAGTCGGGTATTCGGTGCGCGACAGCATAAAGATCATCGCAGATACCAGTAGAGGGCAGTTCAAGATGCTGGCTGTGCAGCGTTCCGACATAGCGTGCAATCCACGTTTGGACATATTCTCTTTCAATCAGTCCCCCTTTCATGGCGGTGAGCGCGAGGTCGATCTTCTCGATCTGCTTCTCTTTATGCTTAATATCGGTCTCGACGCGCTTCTTGTTCAGCTCCTCGGTATCGAGTGCCGGATCGACGGGTGTGAAACTCTCGAACTCACCCAGTTCGTCGGGCTCGCCGGTCATGGCGCAGACGACCTCGCCATTGCGCCGCCGCTCGAAGAACGCCTTCTGGTACTCGACGGCCTCCTCGCGGTTCTGGCGGTACGTCCCGGCGGCAAACGTAACCATGAGGTTGCGCACCGTCGGATCGTCAATGTCGTAAATCCACTTCTCGCCCGGCCCCATCGCTGCGGGCAGATTCCCGTTGGCGCGGGTGCGGTCAAGCAACTGCTTCGTGCGGGCGGTCAGGTGGCACAACTCTTTTTGTGTTACGTAAAACATAGTACGCTAGTACGCCTTACCGCCGTGCTTGTATGTCCGACCGGAATTCATTTTCGCTTTCGCAATCATTGCCCCGATAACATCTAGCCCATCGGCTTCCGCCGTATCAAGAATGCGAATTATTGTGTCAGCAAGTTCGGCCTCAATTCCGCTGAACTCCGGTATTTTGTCGTCGGGCGGAT
>CALMZW010000232.1 GCA_937870605.1 uncultured Synergistaceae bacterium | reverse complement strand
AGCGTCTGGGCGCTGCTGCATCCGGAACAACTTTCCGCGTTGCCCGCTCCGTCGGCCGCGTCGTTCGGCCGCACGCTCCTCCTCCTGTTCTGGGCCGTCATCGGTTGGGAGGTTTTGGGAAACTATACGCTGGAGATCGAACGGCCGAACCGGACCATTCCGCTCGCCGTCACGCTCTCATTCCTTGCCATCGCGGCGATCTATCTGGCCGTCGCACGCGCCTTGCCGCTCGTTCGCGCGTCGGAAGGCGCCATTCCGTCGATGACCGATCTGTTGCGTCCGTTGTTCGGGGCGTCGGCCCCGGCGTTGCTGACGGTCCTCGGGACGCTGCTCTGCGGCTGCACCTACCTGATGGTCGTCGGCGGCGCGGCGCGCCTGGCCGCATCGATGGCGGAACGCGGACGCCTGCCGCGCGCGTTTTCCCTCCGCAACGGCAACGGCATTCCCGTGCGCGCCGTGATGGCGCTCGGGTGCATCCATACGCTCAGTCTGTCGCTTGCGGGGCTCGGGGTTTTGAATCTGGCGTCGCTCGTGGGAACGGCGAACGGGCTCTTTCTGCTGAACGCGCTGTTCATCGTCTGCGCGGCGATCCGGCTTCTGCCGAACCGGGCGGTGCGGATGGCCTCGCTGGTTCTCGCTGCGGGCTTTGCGGTGATCTTCACGTTCGCGGACCGGCTCTCCCTGCTCGCCGTCGTGACGGTGCTGGTCCTGTCGCGGATCGGCGAGGGGCCGGCGGCGTGCGGAGGTCTTCCGGAGGTCGCCGGGGACTGAGGTCGGGGCGAGCCCCCATCCCGACCGTCGGCCGTCCGGAAGGGGGAACGATCCGGACGGCCGACGCATGTACGGAGGAACCGCAGATTTTGTCAGTTCGTCACGGGCAGGACGATGCCTCCCTGGGGAATGACGATTGATGTGAAGTCCGGGCCGTATTTTTCGGCCATCTCCCGGACGACCGCGCCGAGGTCCGTGACCTTCGCGCAGAACATCTTTGTCGCGTCGGCCGCGTCGACGTTCGCGTAGAGCAGGATCGTCGCGCGCTTCGCGACCTTCGCGAGGTAGTAGAGCTTGTGCGCGCCGAAACGGAAGTCCGCCTCGAACGCGGCGATGGTCTCGTCGACCGTGTAGCCGCGCTGCGCCCACTCCTGGAAGGTCTTGTGCCCGTACCCCTCCTCGAGTTCCGCGAAGAAGACGATCGTCCCTCCGTCGCGGACCGCGCGGGATGCCATGTGGATCGCCTTGTGCGCCTGGTACATGTTGATGTCCTTCGGGTAGCCGCCCGCGGAGACGAAGACGACGTCGGCCTGCCGGTCGAGCGGCGCGAAGTTCTTCTCGCGGAAGGTCCGGATGCCTTCGAGCCACGCGTCCTTCCAATGGCCGCCGACGACGCGGATGATGTTCTTCCGGCTGTCGGAGACGCAGTTGACGATGAAGTGCAGCGGACAGAAGCGCTCCACGGCCTCGATCATCTCGTCGCTCAGCGGATTGCCCCGGACGACGCCGATGTCGACGCCCGGCCGGGTCATCATCTTGTGGTTGCTCATGACCGTCTCCCGCGCGGCGACGCCCGGGAGGATGCTCTTGCGCCCGCCCGCGAAGCCCGCGTAGTAGTGCAGCAGCACCTCGCCGATCGCGATGCGCATGTCGGCCTCCGCGACCTCGCGGCAGATCCGGAGTTCGTTGCCCGTCGAGAGCGTTCCGAGCGACACGAGGTCCGGCGCGTCGCAGTCGTGGTTGACAACCCGGTACGTCTTCGGGATGTCGGGCCCGAGGATCCGGTCGATCTCCTCCGCGGTCATCGCGCGGTGCGTCCCCGTCGCCACGACGATGACGACGGACTCCCGCGCGACGTCGAGAAGATCGAGCTTCTTGAGGATCGGCGGAAGAAGCTCCTGCGTCGGCGTGGATCGCGTCATGTCGTTGACGATGATCGCTATTTTCTTCGGGGCGACGCGCTCGACGATGTCGGCGAACGGCTCGCCGGCCGTCGGTGTTTCGAGAAGGTCCCACGTCGCTTCCCACAGGTCCGCGACGGGTTCGCCGCCTTCCGGTTCGAGCACGCCGATGACATTCCGGTCGGGGAGGTCGAAGGCGACGGCGTCATGCCCCCATTTCAGCTTCACTTCCATTGATATCCGCCTCCGTTCTTACGCGTGCTGCATGCGCGTCTGTTTCCGCTGTTGTTTCTGCCAGAACCACACGCCCGCCGTGAGCGCCACGCCGATGACGTCCGTGATGGTCCCCGGGAAGATGAGGCACACGGCGCCCGCGAAGCACGCGACGCGCTGGATCAGGTTCATCTTCACGTACAGGTAGTTCTGGAGCGAGGCCGCGAGCGCGATGACGCCGACGAAGCTCGTGATCGTCGACATCGTGATGCTGAGCGCCGTGCCGCCTTCGAGAAGCAGTTGCGGGCTGTAGATGAACGTGAACGGGATCAGGAACCCTGCGAGGGAGATCCGGAATCCCGCCCATCCCACTTCGGACGGCCTCTGGCCGGAAATTCCCGCGGCCCCGTAGGACGCGATGGCGACCGGAGGCGTCAGGTTCGAGAGGCACGCGAAGTAGTACGAGAACATGTGCGCCGCGAGCGGGCTCACGCCAAGCGTAATGAGCGCCGGCGCCGCGATCGTGGCCGTGACGATGTAGCACGCGGTCGTCGGAAGCCCCATGCCGAGGATGATGCAGACGACCATGGTCAGGAACGCCGTGACGATGAGGCTGCCGCCCGCGAGCGAGACGATGTTGTCGCCGAGGACGAGGCCGAGTCCCGTGAGGTTCGTGATGCCGATGATGTTGCCCACGACGGCGCACGCCATGCCGACGCCCACGCACTGCCGGGCGCCCTGTTCCATGGCGCGGAAGAACGCCTTCCACGTGAGGCGCGTGCTCTTGCTCAGGAAGCTGACCGCCACGGAGCTGACGATCCCGTAGAAGGCCGCGTAGAGCGGCGTCCGGCCGATCATCAGGAGCCAGACGATGACGACGATCGGGACGATCAGATGTCCGCGCTCCCGCATGACCTTCCGGAGGGGAGTGATGTTCTCTTCCTTGACGATGTGCATTCCGAGCTTGACCGCCTCGATGTGGACGTAGGCGTATTCGGCGATGTAATAGAGGACGGCGGGGATCGCCGCGGCGAGCATGATGGTCACGTACTGGACGCCGAGATACTCCGCCATGATGAACGACGCCGCGCCCATGACGGGCGGCATGATCATCCCTCCGGTTCCGGCCACGGCGACGACCGCCGCCGAGAATACGGGCTTGAACCCCGCGTCCCGCATCAGCGGAATCGTGAACGTCCCGGTGGCGGCGACGTTGCCGACGGCGCTGCCGTTGATCATTCCCATCAGGCCGCTGGCGACGATCGAGACCTTCGCCTCGCCGCCGATAGTCCGTCCGGCCAGGGACATCGCGAAATCCTTGATGAACAGGCCCATCCCGGTTTCCGTCAGGAACGCGCCGAAGAGGATGAACAGGAAGATGTACGTCGCCGAGACGCCGAGCGCCGTGCCGAAGATGCCTTCGGACGACAGGAAAAGCTGGTAGACGAGCCGGCGGAACGTGAAGCCGGTGTGCCCGAGGACGCCGGGGATGTACTCGCCCCACAGGCCGTACGCGATGAAGACGAGAGACAGGTACATGAGCTCCTTGCCGACGGTGCGGCGCGTCCCTTCGAGGACGCAGATGATGACGATGGTCCCCATGATGTAGTCGAGCGTGATTGCGGTGCCCCGGATGCTGAACGCGTCGAACATGAAGAAGAGATACAGGCTCGACGTGATCGACAGGGCGAGCCATATCCAGTCGACGATTGACGGCCTGTTTCGGGGCGACTTCGCGCTCCCGGGATAGAGCAGGAAGGTCAGCGCCATCAGGAACGCGAGGTGGACGCTGCGCTGCTTCATCGCCATCAGGGTGCCGAAGCCCGAGGTATAGAGATGGAAGGCGGACATGGCCACGGCGATCACCGTGATGAGAAGCGCCCAGTTCCCCTTGTATTTGCGGAACCGCGATTCGGTGTCCACCTTCTCCAGCACTTTTTCAGCGGCGACGGTCGCCTGTTCTTCGGTCAGGACGGGCTGCCCGCGGTTTTCCTCCGTCACAAAGAAACCCCCTTCCGGGTGTCGGAAACGAATTTTTCGGGGCCGCCCGCAGCGGGCAGCCCCGAATTCAAAACGAGTGGTCTATTTGGCGATCAGGTTCAGCGGAACCTCGACTCCGGCTTCCTTGAAGTATTTCACCGAGCCGGGGTGCAGCGGCAGGGTCATTCCCTTGACGGCGGTTTCCAGCGTCGTGTCCTTCGTGGCCTTGTGCGCGTTCACGAGATCCGTATGGAAGTCGTACATGGCCTTCGTGAGCTTGTAGATCAGCTCCTCGGGCTGCGACGCGTCGGTGAAGAGGATGTTCGCGAGCGCGACCGTCTGGACGTCCTTGTCCTGCTTCGGATAGGTGCCGGCCTTGATCGTGAAGGGGTAGTACCAGGGGAACTTCTCGCAGATGGCCTGGATCTTTTCCGGTTCCATGGACATGAGTTCCGCCGCTCCGGAGGACATCATGTCGATGACGACGGCCGTCGGAACGCCGCCCGCGATGTGCGCCGCGTCGGTCTGGGCGTTCTTCAGCAGATCGGCCGCTTCGTTGTAGCCGAGGAAGTCCGCCTTCACGTTGACTTCGCCCTGGTCCTTCATGTAGTTCAGTCCGTAGGCCGCGAGCATTTCGCGGCTGTTGATCTCCGTCGCGCTCGCGACGGCGCCCGGAACGATGCTGCGGCCCTTGAAGTCCGCAACGCTCTTGATTCCGGCGTCCTTGCGGATGACCCAGTGCATGACGTTCGGGTAGAGGGAAAGCATGCCGCGCATGTCCTTGTACGGGAAGTTCGGTTTTCCGGCGTAGGTTCCCTTGCCGTAATAGGCGTAGTAGCAGATGCCGTTCTGGCCGATGGCGATCTGGACTTCCTTGTTCATCATGAGTTCGATGTTCTGCGGCGTTCCGGCCGTCGCCTGCGCCGACGCCTTGATGCCCTCGAGTTTCTTGCTCCAGATCTGGGCCATCGCGTTCCCGATGGGGTAGTACGCGCCGCCCGTGGTCGCCGTCGCGATGTTCACGCGATAGTTCGCCGCATCCGCCGTCGCGCCGAAGACAGGAAGCAGAAGAACGGACAGAAAGAGAAGTGCGCAAATGGCTCGTGTTCGCTTGCTCATACCAGAACCCTCCTTAAAAAATGTGGGATATGGAGCGTGTATCGTACACCCGGGAAAAATCACCCGGTCGATGCCGATGGATTCGCGTTCGCTACCCCGCGCGCGCGGCGCGGACGGTTCGCGTCGCGATGACGTCCGTATCCGTGCCTGCCGGGTTGTGAAGGATCACGTCTCCCGTATTCACGGGAGCGCTCAGTCGTATGTCCCTGATTTCGTCCATGACGGCCCGGATCTTCACAAGCGGGATCGGGCGGTTCGTTCGGACGCTCGCCATCGGAAAATCGCCTCCGGCCACCGGAACGGACGACGCGATCGTCCGGAGGGGGTTCTCCACCTCCTGCCGCGCCCACTTCTCGCCGCGCTTGCAGACGTTGCCCAGAACGCTCACGACCACGGGACATCCGTCGCGCTCCTCGACATCGACGCGCAGCGGGCAGCCGTTGGGGCAGACGACGCACGTATATTCCCGGACGCTCATTCGACGCACACCTCCAGTCCGCTTGCTCCCGCAAAGTCTGCGGCCTTGAGGTCGACGCGGATCATCTCGGCCGGATGCAGACGGACCATCTTCGTCCGCTTGATGATGCGGCGCTCCTCGGAAGCCGAACCGGGCGTCCGGACGACGATCGAACGGTCGCGCCAGGGCGCTCCGACGCGGAGCGAAATCGTACAGTCGCGCGCCCCGGAAACCCTCTGGGGCAGCGTGTAGCGCACGCCGTCGCCCGGTTTCACCGGAATTCCGGCTTCCGGAGCGCTTCCGGCGGCGTATGCGGCCGCGAAGGCTCCCGCCTGCGCCGCCTCGACCGAAACCCAGTCAACGAGATCGTGGACGTGCAACACGTTGCCGCACGCGAACACGCCCGGAACCGACGTCATGAACGTATCGTCGACGACCGCTCCGCTCGTCACGGGGTCGATCTCCACCCCGCACATCCGCGAGAGTTCGTTCTCCGGAATCAGGCCGACCGAAAGCAGCAGCGTGTCGCACGGAACGTACCGCTCCGTCTCGGGAACCGGACTCCGGTCCGCGCCGACCTGGGCGACCGAAACGCCTTCGAGGCGTCCCCGGCCGTGAATCTTCGTGACGGTCGTCGAGAGGAAGAGCGGGATGTTGTAGTCGTTCAGGCACTGCTGGATGTTGCGCGGCAGGCCGCTCGAATACGGCAGGATCTCGAAGACCGACTCCACGGACGCGCCCTCGAGCGTCATCCGGCGCGCCATGATCAGGCCGATGTCGCCCGACCCCAGAATGCAGACGCGCTTGCCTATCTGAATATTCTCCAAGTTTACCAGATTCTGGGCCGCTCCTGCCGTGTATACGCCGGACGGACGGTCGCCCGGGATCGAGATGGCGCCCCGGGGGCGTTCGCGGCACCCCATCGCGAGGATGACCGCGTTCGCGTCGATCGCGACGAGTCCGGCACGGGAACTCGCGAGAATCTCGAGTCCTCCTTCGGACGCCGGAGCGAGCGACAGGACGATGGTGTCTTCGAGGGAGCGGATGTTCCGCTCGCGGAACATGGAGATATAGCGCCCCGCGTATTCGGGGCCCGACAATGCTTCGCCGAACGTGTGCAGGCCGAAGCCGTCGTGGATGCACTGGTTCAGGATGCCGCCGAGAATGCGGTCGCGCTCGATGAGCAACACGTCCCCGCACCCCGCGTTGCGCGCCGCCACCGCAGCCGCGAGCCCGGCCGGACCGCCGCCGATGACCGCCACGCACGCCTTGAGACGTCTGATCGCGAGCGTCATCTCACGTCGCCTCCCTTGTCCTCCCGGACGTGTCCCGCGTAGAGCGGGGACCGGACGCTGCGCAGCAGGAAGTTCTCGGGCTTCCAGCCGAATTCGTCGCGGAGGATGCGCGTGATCCGGGGCAGGCAGAAGCCGCCCTGGCAGCGCCCCATCGTGGCCCGCGCGCGATACTTGATGCTGATCAGGGTCTTCGCGCCGAGCGGGTTTTTGATCGCGTCGATGATCTCCTGCTTCGTGATCTGTTCGCAGCGGCAGATGATCTCGCCGTAGTTCGGATTCTCGGCGATCATGTCGGCGCGGACGTCGGGCGGCAGCTCGGAGAAGAAGAACGGGGACCGTCCGGACCGCGGATTGAAGTCGTCCCGCTCCGCGAGCGGAATGTGCGCCGCGACCATGTCGCGCACCATCTCGGCGATCGCGGGCGCGCTCGTGAGGCCCGGGCTTTCGATGCCCACGAGGTTCACGAACCCGGGGACATCCTTTCGGTCTTCGATCACGAAATCGAGGTTTCCGCCGACCTCCGGGGGCGTCTGCTTGGCGCGGATTCCCGCGAAGTTGCGGATGAAGTCGGACATGCGGAGCGAGGGAAGGAGGTCGTGCCCTTCCTTGCGGAGTGCGGCCATCACGTCCGCCGTGCAGGCGTGGTCCTCGCGCCCGTCGATGTACTCGGCGCTCGGGCCGATGATGATGTTGCCGTCGACTGTGGGGGTGAGGTGGATTCCGAGGCCCGGGGCGTTCGGCTTGGGCGCCTGGTAGACGAGCGTCGAAAGCGAGCCGTCGAGGCGCTTGTCGAGAACGTAATACTCCCCGCGGCAGGGATAGATGCGATAGTCGGTGATCCCGGCCATGCGGCAGACCGCGTCGGAGAAGAGCCCCGCCGAGTTGACGACGACCTTCGCGCGGAACGTCTCCTTTCGTCCGTCCTCCGCCGAGACCGTTGTGACCTCGAAGGACTCGCCAGGCGCCGCGGGACGCCGGATTTCCGTCACTTCCCGCCCGAGGCGGATGGTCGCGCCGTTGGCGGCCGCGTTTTCCGCGAGGGCGATCGTGAGCGCGTAGGGCGAGATGATCGCGCTCGAGGGCGAATGGAGCGCCATGAGCCCTTCGACGCCCTTCTGGAGCTTTTGCATCGTTTGCGGCGGAATGATTTCGAGCCCCGGGACGCCGTTCGCGTCTCCCTGTTCCTTCAGCCTGTTCAGCGTCGGGACGTCCGCCTCGTCGAGCGCCACCGTGAGCTTCCCGATCCGCTTGATCTTCAGCCCGAGATCCCGGCACAAATCGTCCATCAGCGCGTTTCCGCGGACGTCGACCTTCGCGCGCAGACTTCCCGGCTTGTAGTTGAACCCGGCGTGCATAACGCCGCTGTTTCTGCTGCTCGTTCCGAAACCGACATCGAGTTCCTTTTCGACCAATGCAACCCGAACGCGATAGCGGGAAAGCTCCCGCGCGATCGCGCACCCTACGACGCCTCCTCCGATGATGAGAACATCCGTATACGTATCATTCACCGGCAAAGGGCATCACCTCCCGGTATTCCGAATATGCGGCCCGTGAAACGGCATCACTTGCTTGTTGCGAAATTCACAACCTGTGTTCTATAATTAACCACGTGGTTGAACGTGGTTTACCAGCTTTATCTGAAAAGATTGTATCATCAATCGGTACAGGATCAAGGCGCCACGGCGCGTTTTTTTCCGGGATACTCCGTGTATATCGTATTCACGAACGGGAGACGACCTCGAAAGCAGGTGTGCGGCGTGAACCCGAAACGCAGGGAAGTTCTTGAAATACTGATGAATCTGATTCAGTCCGGCGAAATCGTACGTGACGGAAAACTGCTTCCCGAGCGGGAGATCGCGGCGCGTCTCGACATGTCGCGATCCGTGGTGCGGGAGGCGCTGATCGGCCTCGAAGCGCTCGGGGCGCTCGACGTCCGCGAGCGGCAGGGGGTCTTCGTGCAGAAGGCCGACCTTCAGGAGGTTTCGCTCGGGCTCGACCAGATGCGCCTCGCGCCGAGCCGGAGCCTGCCGCAGATCATGGAGATGCGCTACATCCTCGAGGTCCCCGCAACCGTCCTTGCGGCCCGAAGGCGCACCGACGACGACGTCGCGAATCTTCGGGATTGCCTCGAACGGCTCGAAGCGATCCGGAAGCGCCGCGGTCCCGAGGAAGGGCCGCAGGGGGCGTACTGGAACACAATCCTTCACGCGACGATCATCCAGGCGACCGGAAACCTGGTCTACTCGCGCCTGTTCGAAGGCCTCGTCTCCGTGATGGAGAAGGCGATCACGTCGCTGCGGATGCGGTACATGTCCTTTCCCGAAGAGGCGCGCGGCGACCGAATCCTCGACCAGCACCGCCGCCTCGTCGCGGCCATCATCGACCGGAACGAGGCGGCCGCGCGCGATACGGTCGTCGAACACCTGACGCTGACCGCGAACAACTTCATGGAGCAGGGCGAGATGGAGTCCATGCCGTCCGTGTTCGACGGGAAGGAACGGCCGCCGTTCTAGGGGAGGCGGCCGCAAGGTGACCGCCCCGGACGAACCCTTCATCGGGATGCTATGATGTCTCAGGATGCGACTGCTTCTGTTGCACGACGACCTGGAGGTGGTCCCCCGTGACGAAGTCCGGGGCTTTCGGAGCCGCACTGGGTTTTGGCCTGCTGTACGCGTGGATGGAAACGCTCGCCGTTCGTCTTGCCGCCGTTTCGGGGCGCGGGCCTTCACCCGGCGCGCCGCTCTTTCTCGCCTGCCTCGCGATCACGCTTTTCGCGGCGGGGACGTCATCGCTCCAGCCGTTCATCGAACGCCTCCGGAGGGAGCTTTCCTTAGCGGGATGCGTCCTCATGTCATCGACGCCGGTCGCGCTTGCGGCGGCCGGTTTTCTGCCCCCCGCGCCGTCTTCGCTCCTTTCGTCGGCAGCCGTCGCGTCCGGCGGCGTCGGAACGGCCCTTTTGCTTTGCCGGTGGGGGATTCTGCTGAGCACGCTCGAACCCGACGATATCGCTGTCGCCTTCGGCGTCTCCCCGTTCGTTCCGGTCATCGCCGCGGCAGTCGCGGGCGGTGGAACGGCCGCGACCGGGCTTCTTCTCGTCGCGCCGCCCGTCGCGCTGCGCCTGCTCGCGAAGGTTTCGGCGGCCGGGGAAGACGCATCGCCCCTCCCCCGGGACTTTCCCCTTTTCGATCTCGCGCTTCTTCTGTTCTGCCTCCACCTTGCGATCGGCGCACTGTCGCCCGCTGCTGCGGGCGACGCAGGATGGAGCGTCTGGATCCATCCGCTCGCGACGGCGTTCGCGGCTCTCGTCTTCCTCGTTCACCGGGGCGCGGACCTTCAGGGGTTCTACCGGACCGCCCTTCCGTTCGTCGGAACGGCGCTCTTTCTTTCGGGGTTCTTCCCCGGCGGTCGGTTCACGGTCGTTCTCGCCGGGGTCGGGACGGCCCTTCTCGAACTCTACGCGTGGCTGCTGCTGATGCATGTCGCGTCCGCTTCCGTAGCACAACGGGGCGTCGTTGTCGCGCGCGGCCTGTTCGTCATCGTCTGCGCGACGGTCGCCGCGTCGATGCCCGCGGGCGGAGCCGACGGACGACTCGCGGCGTTCGCGTTCCCGCTCGCGATCCTCGTCGCGCTCCTCACCGTATGGAAGCGCTGCGGGAGGACCCTTCTCCGGCCGGTGGACGCCTCCATCCCGCCGCGGAACGAACCTGTCCCGGAGAACATCCCCGCCGCCGATCCGCCCGGGACCCCGGAGGCGCAGGAAGTCGCGGACGCCTCCGTCGCGACGGACGACCGGGAAAAGCTCACGCATTTCGGCCTCACGTCCCGGGAGACCGACGTCGCGCTTCTGCTGCTGCGCGGCTTTCGGGACGCCTCGATCTGCGCCTCGCTCTTCATCTCGAGAAACACCCTCAAATATCACCTCAGGAACATCTACCGGAAGACCGAGACGGGCAACCGCCGCGAACTTCGGGACGTCGTCGGCTGACGCTACGCCTCCATATCCGCGTTCATGCTTTCCCGGGGGGTGGCGAAAACCACCCCCCGCAGGCGTCCTGCGGGGTGGGGCCGCGCCGTTTCGTTTGCGGTACGATGCGTCCGGAGGATGGCCGGGGGTGTCGGGAACGGATGAGGCGGCGAACGCGAAAGGAGGCGTCCCGTATGCAGAAAAGGACCGCGAACGGCCGGAGTTTCGCGCCGGAGACGTCGGCGGCGGAGGCGGAGATCCGCATCCGGCTCCAGCTCGAACCCTTCCGCCTGACGAGGCGGGAGGCGGAGATCACGCTGTTGCTGCTCGGCGGGCTGCAACGAAAGGATATTCTCGAGACGTGCGGCATCACGAATAACACACTCAAGAGCCATATCCGCCGGATCTACCGGAAGCTCGGGGCGGCCCGCCGGGATGATCTCGCCGGATGCGTGAACGCGGCGGGAAGAGCGAAATGCGCGACGAGTCGATCGAGTGCTTCAATATGATGCGGACAAAGGGCGGCGTATGCGGTAGACTTTCGGTGGAAGCGCGATTGACTCGGAAGGGAGATGATGGTGCGTGGCGTGTCGTCGACCTGCTTTGGTCGTTTGTGTTCTGTGGCTGTTTCTCGTTGTGATTCCCGCGTCAGCTTTCGGGGCGGACGCCGCCTCCGCGGCGCCGAAAAACGAGATCTCGCGCGCGGAGTTCTTTCTCAAGAAGCTCGAGGACAGGCTTGCGCGTTTCCGGGGGCAGTCATTCCGGCTCGGGTACGAGGACCAGGAGGCCCTGAACCGGATCCGGGCGCTCAAGGAGACGTATCCCGGCGATCCGGCCGTCGAAGCGCTTTTCCGGCGGGGACGCGCCGCCCTCATGAAGAGCAAGGGGGACTTCATCGACATCACCCCCGCGATGCTCGCGTACCGGGAGAACGAGCAGAAGCTCAAGTCCATCTTCGGCCGTCTCGCCGACGAGGAGTGGACGCGCTTCGCGGAGAGCGTCCTTTCCGGCCCGACGACGATCGCGAAGCCCTTTCCCGCGCCGGACAGGGAGCAAGTCTCCATCGACGGGATCCTGGGCAGGTATGTGATTCTCGACGATTTCCAATACCCCGCGAACCAGTTCATCGACATCGGGCGCGGGTTCGTCTTCGCCGGGTCGGGAGCGCTCGGATGGTATTTCGTCGAGATCTCCGGCAGGAGCTGGCTCGGCCCCTACGAGGCGCTCAAGCGCTACCGGAGGCTCGTGAACCGGGATTTTCCCGATGGCGGGAAGTGGACGCTTCTCGGCAGGATTTCCGGAATCGAGCTCGCCATCCCGCAGGCGGAGAAGGTCAAGACGATCGCCCCGCGCTGGGGGTGGGTCGTCGAGCCGGTCGCGATCTATATCCCCGGGATTGCGTTCGCGGTGTGCGACGAGACGTCCGGGACGGGAGGCGTCTTCGCCGGGGAGGAACGCATGGAGGAGATCAAGGGCCCGCTCTATACGGTTCGTTCGGTCCCGGCCGACGTGACGCCGGAACGGCTCGTCGAGATCCTTGCGACGGCCGTGAAGGAGAAGAACTTCGACCTCTTCCTCGACTGCATCGCTCCGGAACGGAAGCGAACGCCGAAGGAGCTGTCGCTTGTCCGGTATCACTGGGATCTCCACCTCGAACGCTTCGCGACGCTCTACGTCCATGTCACGACGGACGAGGCGACGGTCGAAACGATCAAGGGCTTCGACTCCGGCGACGCGCTCGAGGATTTCTTTCTCGACGACGCGCAGAAGGAGAAGGTCCGCGAAATCTCCGGAACGCGCGTCGAACGGGCGACGGTCGTCACCAGGGCGTGGGACGAGCGCGGACGCCAGTACGGATCTCCGAAGCCGCACGTGCTCGTCCGGCGGGACGGGGGACGCTGGCATGTCGCGAACTTCGAGCAGCCGTTCTAGGGAAGGGAGGGCTCCGGAATGAACGGACACACCCCGCGATTGCTTGCGGCGACGGCGCTTGTCGCCTTCCTGTTCCTCTGCGCCGGAGGGGCGGAGGCCGCGAAACCGCAGACGGTCCAGGGGATCATGTCCTCGTGCGAAGCGGACATGAAAACCGGACTCGAAGCGGTGGAGCTTCTCCTGAAATCGACGAAGAGGGAAAAGAGCGAGACGGTCGCCGTCTGGGAGGAGATCAACGAAAAGAACTTCCTGAAGTTCCGGAGTTCGACGATCGTCGAGTTTTCGGCGCTTCTGAAGGGGAAGACGGACCCCGCATCGGAGCGGGCTCTGGCGTGGGCCGCCGCGATGGAATCGTTCGTCGTCGATCTCCAGTCCGTCGGCGAGGTCGTCGAGCAGCTCCGGAAGATGAATGTTCTCAGGGATCAGATCGAATTCGAGACGGAATACCTCTTCGTCCGGATGGCCGAATTCCAGGAGGAGCTCAAGAAGATCGGGCAGATTCTGGCCGCGGTGAACCGCGATGTTTCGGCAGGGAAACTGTCGTCCGCGTCGAGCCGTGAGACGCTTCTCGAGAAGTCGGACGAGCTGACGCGGGCGCGGAACATGACGGAGACCGTCGTCGAGGCGGTCGACGCGGCGCTTGCGGCCATGAAGGACGGACTCGCCCCGCCGCAGGAGATCGACAAGCGGATCGCGGCCATTCTCGATGGGTGGACCGACATCAAGGCGAAGCACCCGGACGTGAAGGGCGATCTGACGGACATTCCGCCGCGGTGGGTTCCGCTCGTGAAGAACCAGTGGAACAACCTTCTCGCGGCGAGGAAGAAATTCGACGAGGAAGCGTCGCCGTTCTTCTCGGGCGGACTGGTGCGCGACCTCCCGTTCTTCGGGGCCGCCGGGGTTTCGGGAAGCTCCTATAAGGATGTGGTTCGTCCGGTCCTGGAACTCGAGTTTAGGGTCAAAGGGATGATCGAGAAGGCGAAAGAAGCGGAGGAAAAACGCCGGACGGATCTGGCGAAGGACGAGGAACTCACGCGCGGCGAACTCGCCCGGATCCGGGAACTCGAACGCCTCTACGGCCCCGTCAGGGAACGGGAGGTCGTCGTCGGTCTCGATCGCGCGGCGGGAGGAGTTGCGCGGAAGGCGGAACTCCAGCGGCGCATCGACGCGCTCGGCTCCGGGTTCGGGGCGAAGGAGCGTGAGGAACTCCGGCTTCTGAACGAGTGGAAACACCCGGACCAGATCCCCGCGCGGGACGCCTATGTCGCGTTTTACGAGGGGCGCGCGAAGGCGAACGAGGAAATCGCAGGAATCCTGAAAGCGCACGCGGAGCGCCGGAGGAAGCTCGGCCTCCGTCCGGTCCTCGACGTCGGCGCGTGGAGCAGCTTTCCCGCGGCGAAGAGAAAGCTCTGAACAGCAGGACGCGGGCGGTTCCGGACCTCCGGCCGTCGACTACAGATCCGTAGGGAGTGATGATCATGAGAAGGCTCTCGTTTTTCCTCGCAATCGCCGTTGTGACGGTCGCGTTCCCGTTCGCCGCCCCGGCCGAAGAGCGCATCCTCCGGTTCGACGCCGCCGCGGAAATCCGGAGCGACGCCTCGCTCGTCGTGACGGAGTCGATCCGCTTCGTCTCCGAGGGGAAGGACATCAAACGCGGACTTATCCGGACCATCCCTACCGACTTCACCGACGCGCAGGGAAAACGGCGACGCGCGGGGTTCGAGGTGCTTTCGGCCGAGATCGACGGATCGCCGACGGACCTTCGCGTCGAGCGGAGCGGGGGCGACCTCGATATCCGCATCGGGCGCGAAAAGACCGTTCTCGCTCCGGGCGAACACGTCATTGCCCTTGCCTATCGCACCACGGGGCAGCTCGGCTTCTTCGCCGGCCACGACGAGCTCTACTGGAACGTGACGGGCAACGACTGGGTATTCACGATCGAACGGGTGACGTTCCGTCTGAAACTTCCCGGGAAGGATTTCGGCGAGGGGTTCCGGAACGTCGAGGTCTATACCGGGAAGAAGGGAGAGAAGCGCGCCGACGCGCGGACGCTTCCCGACGGTTCCGTGGAGTCGACGAAACCCTTCCCGGCAGGCGAAGGCCTCACGGTCGTCTATACGTGGCCCAAGGGGATCGTCGCGCCGCCGGCGAGTCCCGCTCCCGTGCTCGAACGCTGGACGCGGTCGCCGTGGAGGGTGCTGCACCTCGCGATGCCGGTCGTCCTGCTCGGGGTTATGTTGTTTCTCTGGCGCAAGTGGGGTAGGGATCCGGCCGCACAGACCGTGATCCCCCGCTTTGCGCCTCCGGAGGGAGTCGAGGCGGGCTTCGCACGCTACGTCCGTCGCATGCGCATGGACGACACCGTGTTCGCCGCGACGGTTCTGGGGCTTGCGGTCAAGAAGTGCATCACTGTGGAGGATCGGTCGTTCGCGGCGCGACAGAAGGCGCAGATCGCATCGGGCGGCGCGGCGGGCGCGGCGCTGAAGCTGTTCTCGAAGCTGGCGGGACAATCATACGGACTTCGGCTGAACCGGGATCGCCTGTCGGATGCGTCCCTCACGGTCGATGAACGCGTCCTGATCGATACGCTCTTCGGTGCGACGAGAAACGACGTCCACCTGTCGAGCGCCGATCGCCCGGTGATTCGCGAAGCCTTCGGTCAACTGACGAGCCGCTTTATGGCTCGCGCCAGGCCGCTCTTCTCGTCGAACCTCGGCGTATGGTTTCTCGGAGTCGCCTTCTTCGAGACGTATGCGGCCGCCATGTTCCTCCTCATGATGCTGGGAACCGGGAGCGGACCCGAGCCGCGCTTCGAGCCGATTCTGGCGGCGATAGCAGGTCCCTTCCTGCTGCTGCCCCTTGCGATTCCGCTTCCGACGGGCAAGGGAAGCGTCGTGTCGCGCTTTTTCGTCAGGATCTTCTTCCCGGCCGTATTCCTGTTCGTGACGACCGGCGCCGTGATCGCGGGAGGGGCGAGCGGGCTCGACGTGGATCCCCTGTCCGTCGTCGGTCCCATTGCGTGCGTCGTCGTACTGGTTGTTTTCAAGCCCCTCATGCGGACGCGGTCCGTCGAGGGGGCCCGGCTGGCGGAACAGATCGAGGGGCTTCGGATGTTCATGACGACGGCGGAGAAGAACCGCCTCGAAATGATGAATCCGCCCGACGAGACGCCGCAGCTCTTCGAGACCCTGTTGCCCTACGCCTACGCGCTCGACGCCTCGGAGACGTGGGCGAACCGCTTCGAGAAGGTTCTTGCGGCCGCGCACTATACGCCCTCGTGGTACCGCGGGGATATGTCCACGTTCACGACGGCGGCCGGGATCGCGGCGTTCACCTCCGGAATGTCGAGCGCCGTGAGCACGGGAACCCGTTCGTCGGGAAGCGGCGGGAGCGGCTCTTCCGGAGGCGGCGGCGGGGGCGGCGGCGGACGCGGGTGGTGAGAGGCGCACTTCGTGTCGAAGATGCCCCCGATTCGGGGGCACCTTTTTTTCAATGTGCGCACGCACGGATTTTTCGCCGGACGGGCGCTTTGCGGTATCATATTCTCAGAAGCCGGAACCGTGTCCGGCCGGGTGTCGAACCCATCCGGACGATTGAACGGCTTCCGAGAGGAGGACTTTCATTGGACAACACTGCTGCGATGGACGCGATCCGGCGTCCGGAGACGATCCTCGGCGTCCTCGGCGGGCTCGGACCGGCCGCGAGCGCCGATTTCCTGCGGCTGCTCGCGCGGCTCGCGCCGGCGGAGCGCGACCAGGACCACCCGGTCGTCTACATGTATTCCAACCCGCAGATCTCCGACCGGAGCGCCGCGATCCTCGGCGACGGGCCAAGTCCCGAAGGCGACCTGAAGAAGGGGCTTCTCGAACTCTGCCGCTGGGGGGCGGGGTTGCTCGCGGTCCCGTGCAACACGGCGCATTTCTTCATCGATCGTTTCCGCAGCGAGCTTCCCGTTCCGCTCGTCCACATCGTCGACGCGACGGTGACGCGCGCGATGCGCGCGAGCCCCGGCGGCGCGTGGCTCATCGCGACGGGGGGGACGATGGCGAGCGGGCTCTATCCGAAGAAGGCCGCGGAACTGGGGTACCGCTTTCTCGAACCCGGCGACGACGTGAAGGCGCTCGTCACGGACGCGATCCGGCTCGTGAAGGCCGGACGCCTGCCCGAGAGCGGCGACGTGATGAAGACGATCGTCGCGCGGCTGCGAGACGAAGCGGACCTCCCGGTCGTGGGGGCCTGCACGGAGCTGCCGCTCGCGTACGACGCCTCGGGGCTGCCCCCCGAGGGGATGGTTTCGAGCCTCGACAGCCTCGCCCGGGAGTGCGTCGGGCGACTCTACGGAAGGGAGATATAGGGAATGCGGGATTTCGTCTTCTACAATCCGACGCGGATCATCTTCGGGAGAAAGGCGGCGGATAAAATCGGAGAAGCGGTCGCCGCCGCGGACATCCGCAGCGCGCTGCTGATCTACGGCAAGGGGTCGGTCAAGACGACCGGCCTGTACGATCGCGTCCGCGCCTCGCTGGCGCAGGCGGGCGTCGAGGTCGAGGATCTTTCGGGCGTTCAGCCGAACCCGGTCGTCTCGAAGGTCCGCGAGGGCATCGCGCTCTGCCGGGAGCGAAACCTCGAAGCCGTGATCCCGGTCGGCGGCGGGAGCGTCTACGACACGGCCAAGGCCGTCGCCGCGGGCGTCCGCTACGAGGGCGACATCTGGGATCTGTACGGCGACCGGATCCCCGTGAAGGGCGCGCTGCCGATATTCGGGATTCTCACGACCTCGGCCACGGGCAGCGAGATGAACCGAGGCTCGATCATCACGAACGAGGCGACGCGGCAGAAGTGGGGGCTCCATTCCGACTTCATCTACCCGACCGTCTCGATCATCGACCCGGAGCTTCAGGCGACGCTGCCGCGCAACCAGACGGTCTGGGGCGGGATCGACACGATCGTCCACGTCCTCGAGGTCTACTTCGACGGCGTCCGGAACGTGGACGTCATGAGCGAATACTCCGAGGGCATCATCCGGACGGTCATGAAGCACCTGCCGCGCGTCATGGACGACGCCTCGGACTACGACTCGCGCGCGGAACTCGCGTGGGCGGCGACGCTGGCCCTCAACGAATCGACCAAGTGCTGCCGGACGGGCGGCGACTGGTCGACCCACACGATCGAGCACTCCCTGAGCGCGATCTACGACATCGTCCACGCCGCCGGGCTCGCGGTGATCATGCCCGCGTGGATGGAGCACGTCCGGGGTGAATATCCGGAGATCTTCGCGCGCTTCGCCGAAAAGATCTTCGGCATCGTGGCGGGAAGCTCGCCGAAGGGGCAGGAGCAGGCGGGACTCGCGGGAATCGCGCAGCTCCGCGCGTACTTCACGTCCCTCGGCGCGCCGGTGACGCTTCGCGACCTCGATATTCCGGAGGCTGACCTCGATCGCATCGCCGACAACGTCATGGAGACGAAGGGCGGCGCCCCGATCGGGATGATGAAGAAGCTCGTCCGCGAGGATGTTTTGAGCATCCTCCGCCGGGCGTTCTGACGCGGGAGGGGACCAGGTGACGACCCGAATCCTGCTTCTCGGGCACGGCGTCGTGGGAAAGGGGCTCTGTTCGCTGCTCGCGGACAAGCGCGGACGTCTCGCGGAGGTGTGCGGCGGGGATCTGTCGCTTGTCGGCGTCGCGACCGGAAGACGCGGATGCGCCTATTCGCCCCTCGGGCTCGATCCTCTCGACCCGCTCGCTCGCGTGTCGCCGGACTGGACGACCGAACGGCTCGTCCGCGAGGCGGAGTACGATGTCCTCGCCGAATGCACGGTCACGGATCCGTGGAGCGGCGAACCGGCGATGTCGTTCATCCGGGGGGCGCTCACGCGCGGCAAGTCCGTGACGACGTCGAACAAGGGCCCGATCGCGCTCGACTTCCACGGCCTGCGGCGGCTCGCGGCGACGAACGGCGCGCGGCTCCTCTTCGAGGGGACCGTCATGGCTGCGACGCCGCTCTTCTCGGCGCTCGGGCCCGGATTGCTCGGCGCGGAGGTCCTCGGCTTCGAGGGCGTCCTCAATGGGACGTGCAACTTCGTCATCGAGGGGATGAAGTCCGGAAAGAGCTTCGCGGAGGCGCTCGCGGAAGCGCAGGCCTCGGGGCTCGCGGAGGCCGACCCGACGCTCGACGTCGAGGGATGGGACGCGACGCTCAAGGCCATCATTCTCGCGCAGGCCGTGATGGACTTCCCGGCCATCCGGCCCCAGGACGTCGACCGGAAAGGGATTTCGCACCTGACGCCGGACGATCTCCGGGACGCAGCGGAGCGCGGCGGCGCGATCCGGCACGTCGCGGTCGCGGAGCGGAAGGACGGCAAGCCGGTCCTCACTGTGGGGCCGAGGTTCGTCTCCGCGTCGAGTCCGCTCTGTTCGATCCCCGCGAGCGCGAAGGCGGTGCTCTTCCATACGGACTGCGCGGGAGAGATGTGCATCACGGGCGTCGGTTCCGGAGGCGCGAGGACGGCGTTCGCGCTGCTCCGGGACATCGTCGACATCGCGATGTCGCGGTAGAAAACGTCGCCCGGACGTATCCGCCGATCCTTGTAAAGAATGCGAGAGCCCGGCCGTCGATTTCCGGCCGGGCTCTCGCGTTTTTGGCGCGCGGCGTTCCGCGTGATTCGCTACAGCGACGGAAGCGCCCGCTCCATGCGGTCGAACGCCTTCGCGAGTCCCTCCATCGGAAGCGTGCAGGCGATGCGGACATGACCTTCGCCGCTCTTGCCGAAGGACGTCCCCGGGACGACCGCGACGTGCGCGGCCTCCAGGAGCCTCCAGGCGAACTCCTCGCTCGTCTTCCCCGTGCCGGTGATGTCCGGGAAGAGGTAGAACGATCCGTTCGGTTCGTCGCACCGGACGCCCTTCATCGCGTTGAGCCGCGAGGCGGCGTACTTCATGCGCTCCCCGAAGACGGCCGTGCGTTCGCGGACGCGGTCGTCCTGCGTCTTCAGGGCGTAGAGCGCCGCGCGCTGCGCGAGCGCATTGACGCCGAACGTCCGGACGACGGAGAGCGTGATCATCGTCCGCAGGAGGTCCGGCCGCCCGATGACGTACCCGATGCGCCAGCCGGTCATGCAGTGGCTCTTCGAGAAGCCGCCGAGCGTTATGGTGCGCTCCTTCATGCCCGGAAGCGTCGCTACGGACGTGTGGACGCCCCGGAAGACGAACGATTCGTAGATTTCGTCGGAGAGCACGAACAGGTTGCGCCTTTTCGCGACCGCAGCCACGCCTTCAAGACATTCGCGGCTCAGAACGGCTCCGGTCGGGTTGTTCGGCGTGTTGATAACGAGGACGCGTGTTTTCGCGGTCACGGCGCGTTCGATCGCGTCGGGCGCAGGCTGGAAGCCGTCTTCCGCGCGCGTGGGCACGGGGACGACTGCGCCGCCCGCGTACTCGATCTGTTGGGCGTAGGCCGTGAAGTAGGGCTCGACGACGAGCGCCTCGTCGCCGGGGTCGAGCATCGCCTCGAAGAAGAGCGACGATCCCTGGATGCCGCCCACCGTGACGAAGACCTCGTCGGGCGTCGCGTCGAGACCGTGGCGCCGCTTCCACCACGAGCAGATCTCCGCGCGGAGGTCTGCGTAGCCGGGGAGCGGCGGGTAGTGCGTGCACCCTGCGCGTCCGGCCGCCGCGGCCGCGTCGACGATGTCGATGTCCGTGTCGAAGTCCGGCTCGCCGATGCTCAGGTTGCTCAGGTCGTCGATCGTCGCCGCGGCGTTGAAGATCTTCAGCATCGACGACGGCTGGAGCGATCCCCAGCG
>CALMZW010000231.1 GCA_937870605.1 uncultured Synergistaceae bacterium | reverse complement strand
AATTTTACTCATTCAAACAAATCCTTTTCTTATGAGTAATTTTTCATCACGTACATATTTATAAAGTTTAAAAAACCGCGGGGATTCCGTCAATCGTCCGGCGTCGCAGCGTCTGCGCGATCTGCAACAATGACGGCGGCTGTGTCTTTTCGCGCCTCCTCCGGCGCCGAAAAATCCGCCGCGACGTACCGCGCCTCGTGGAGCTGGATCAGGCGCATGTTTTCCCGGACGATGGTCCCGCGCTCGAAGAAGAACAGCTCGACGGCCCTCCAGACGAAGACCCACATGATGATGAGAAAGATTTCGTTGACGCCGGCGTTTTTGAAAAAGCCGGTGACGAACGTCTTGGCGACGAACGTCAGAACCCCGAGAACGAACAGGAGCGTGTAGAGCTTTTTGATCTGTTTCAGTTCGTTGTGGGTGTAGAGAATGGCGTCCCTCGTCGCGTTCCGTACGGCGTCCCTGATGTCGTGCAGCGTTTCGGGGCCGCGCAGTGCGACATTGACGACGAGCCGGTCGAGTGCGGGGACGTATTTCGCCCGGTTTCGCAGATAGGCGACGATGTCCTCGCGGACGATTCTGCTTCGCGCGCCCGAGAGGTCGTCATAGATCGAGTCGGAAACGACCAGGTCTATTTCGTGCTCGGGAGATCGGGCGGCCGTCTTCCGCGCCTTTTCGAGGATTTTTTGCAGTAGTTTCCCCCTGGGGGAAGAATCCCTATCGTCCATGCCGCACCCTCTCTTCAAAAACGTATTTTTCGAAATGCTGTTTGTTGTATTACGATGAAAAGTATACCATGCTCGATGCGTCCGGGAAAAAACAAAGCGTGTTCGATGCACGGCCGACGGCGGCTGTCGGAGGGCGAATGTCGCCGTGTTGATGAACGGTCCGGACGTCGCGTCCGCGGACGACCTCGTGAACCTGCGTCTCGACCACGCGGAGACGCTCGAAGACGGCCTCCTGTGGCTCCGGTACGGGGTAGAGGCGAAGAACGCATGACGCGCGGCGGGGGTGGGCTGTCCCCGTCGGTGCGGTCGCCACGTATGGCATAATTGAACAGAAATGGCTGATTCGAGACGAGGGACGGATCGCGCCACACCTATCCCCACGACCGCGGAACCCGGCCGTCCTCGCCCCGAGGCGGCCTTTTTTTCGTCCTAAAACAATAAACTTTCGTTTGTCATTGACAAAAATAGTAAACATCGGTATCATTTCTCGCAAGCTGAAACCGGCTTGAAGGGGCTCCGGCGGAAAACCGCCGGGTGATCCCGGCATGGGGGACGAACATGAATCTATATGAAACCAATCGGGGGCGGCGGCGATCAGAATCCGGGTCATTAACCCTGACGGCGAGTTGACGCGCGACGATCTCGCGTTCCGGGAGCGGCGTCTGTCGAAGGCGGCCCATTCCGCGACGGAAATCTCGATTGTCTGCCCGACGAAGAACGAGATCCCTGTCGACTCAATGCCCGATCCGGGCGGGACTCTCGAAACGGCGCTCGCGGCCGAACGCGACGGATTCGACGCGGTGTGCCTGTATTGCTTCGACGACCCGGCGATCGACGCGTGCAGGGAGCGCCTGACGATCCCGGTCATCGGCGGAGGGCAGGCGTCGGTCCTTGTCGCCGCGATGCTGGGGCGCTCGTTTTCGATCCTGACGACCGCGCCGCGGCGGGTCTCGCAGAAGAGGGCCTTCGTCCGCGCGACGGGCGTGGACGCAAGCCGCCTCGCCTCCGTCCGGGCAGTTTCGTTCCCGTCCGGCGAGCGCCGGGGCGTGACACTCGCCGCCGCGCTGGCCGAGCAGGCGAAACGTTGCGTGGACGATGACGGCGCGGATGTGGTGATTCTCGGCTGCATGGAGTTCGCCGGAATGGGGCCTGAAGCATCGGCCCGGGCCGGAGCGCCGGTCGTGGATCCCGCGCTTGTTCTCGTGAACATGGCGGAGCTTCTCGTGAACCAGAGGCTTTCCCGCAGCAAGGCGGCCCGGCTGTTTCCGCCCGAGCGGGAATGGTGGCGGGGTTCCGGATTTCTGGCCGCGAAAACCGGCTGACCGACCGGAACACAGGACGTCCACGGTCCCGTTCGCTGCGTTTCGCTTTTTCTGCATGCAAACGCGAGTCCCTTCCGCTGCGTTTTTCGACGATTTCGTTTTTTTCTCGTGCGGTTTCTCCGTTGCGCTTGATTTTTTTCGAAAATTCGCTTTATACTGGCGGCGCATACCGGATGACACAATGCGGGAGGGTGCGATGCCGAAAACTATGACAGCGGACAGGGACGCGATATTCTGGGACAGCGCAGCGAAGCGCTATGACCGGCAAACGAAGCGGCTGGCCGCGATGTACGACGAAATGGTCCGCCGCATCCTGCAGGAACTCGCTCCCGGTGACAATGTCCTCGACGTCGGAACCGGAACGGGAGAGATCCCGCTGCGGATCTGCCACGCCGTCTCGCGCCTGGAGGCCGTCGACGCGTCGCGGGAAATGATCGCCGTCGCCCGCGACAACGCGAAACTCCGCGGCGCCCGCAACGTGACGTTCTCCGTCCACAACTCCTACAATCTGCCCTTTCGCGACGGAACCTTCGATGCGGTCATCGTCTCGAACCTGCTTCACATCGTCGAGCATCCGGCGGATGTCCTGGCGGAAGCCCGCCGCGTGCTGAAAGCGGACGGCAGGCTGATCGCGCCGACCTACGTCGGCAGGGAATCCGTCCGGGCGCGCATCTTCTCGTGGGTGCTGAAACGGACGGGGCATCCCGTCTATACCCGATTCACCTCCCGCAGCCTCCGCGCGCTGATCGAACGATCCGGATTCGATGTCGCGGACCAGGCGCTGCTGAAGAACATCCTGCCCGTCTCGTTCATCGTCGCGCGAAAGGCGGGCGCGACGCCCGAAGGCTGACGCGGAGCCGCAGAGAACCGTCCCGACACGCCCCGAAGGAATTCCGTTCCCATAAAAAGCGACGCAGCCCGGTTCGCCGCGCATGTGCGTCGCGGCGTTTCCGTTGTGCCCGGCCCGTGACGCCGCGTGTCCTCCCTCCGGGTGTTCGGGCATTTTCCCGCATAGGGGAAATATCGCGCGACAATATGGACAATATCCTAAAAGACATACGTTGAATGGTAAAATATGAACGAAGCCGAAAGAACCGGAGATCGCTTCCATGTGCGGAATGCGACGAATCTCCGGCAAACCGGAACTCCAGGGAGGAACTATTGATGGCCTATCATTTCGACACGCAGTGCGTTCATTGCGGAAACCACGCCGACCCCGTCACGGGAGCGCTGACGACTCCGATCTACCAGACGTCCACCTTCGCGTTCAAGAACGCCGACGAAGGCGCCCGGCGCTTCCGGGGCGAGGAAGAGGGGTACATCTACACGCGCCTCGGAAATCCCAACCACACGGCCGTCGAAGAGAAGATCGCGGCGCTCGAAGGCGGCGAGGCCGCGGCCGTCGCAGCCTCCGGCATGGGCGCGATCGCGTCCGTCCTCTGGACGGCGCTGTCTGGCGGGGACCACGTCGTCGCCGCGAAATCCCTCTACGGCTGCACGTTCTCCCTCATGAGCCACCAGTTCCCGCGGTTCGGCATCGAAACGACGTTCATGGACCTCACCGACCTCGCGGCCGTGAAGGCCGCCATGAAGCCGAACACCCGGCTGATCTACTGCGAGTCCCCGGCGAACCCGACGATGGACATCGCCGACATCGCCGCGCTCGCGAAGATCGCGCACGAGAACAACGCGATCCTCGTCGTGGACAACACCTACTGCACGCCCGTCATCCAGCGCCCGATCGCGCTGGGGGCCGACGTCGTGGTCCACTCCGCGACGAAGTACCTCAACGGCCACGGCGACATCATCGCCGGAGTCATCGTCGGCGCGAAGGAATTCATCGGACGCGTGAAGATGGAAGGCCTCAAGGACCTGACCGGCGCCACGCTCGCGCCGTTCGACGCCTACCTGCTGCTTCGCGGCATGAAGACGCTCCACATCCGCGTTCCGCGGCACTGCGAGACGGCGCTCCGCGTCGCGCGCTTCCTCGAAAAGCGCCCCGAGGTCGCGAAGGTCTGGTATCCGGGCCTCGACAGCTTCCCGCAGAAGGAACTGGCCGCGAAGCAGATGAAATACTTCGGCGCCATCATCGCCATCGAACTCAAGGGCGGCCTCGACGCGGGCAAGGCCTTCATCAACAACACGCACCTCTGGACGCTCGCCGTGAGCCTGGGCGACGCCGAATCGCTCATCCAGCACCCCGCCTCGATGACGCACTCCGCGCTCTCCGACGAGGAGCTGAAGGCTGCCGGGATCTCCAAGGGGCTCGTCCGGCTTTCCGTCGGTCTCGAAGCCCCCGAAGACCTCATCGCGGACCTGGAGAAGGCGTTCGAGGCCGTCGCGGTGGCGTGCAGCGCCCGGTAGTCTCCGGAACGCCCGGGCGACGCCCCGGCGCGGCTCATCGGCCCCAAAAAAACGAACGGGATTCGGACGCAAGGCAGGGAAAGCGCAACGGGCTTTCCCTGCCTTTTTCGTTGACCGCTTCTTCCGGAGAAAAACGATCCGCCCTCGTGCGCTGTTTTCGTTCAGGAAAAAACGGCCCCGTGACGTTTTTTCGGTGAATTTCCCGTGAGAGGCCGGTCGCGCATTCACCGCCGGATGCCGTTTCGGAGGGAATATCGCGTTTCAAGCGTTTTGCAGGATATTCCTTTCATTACGTCATGCCATTTCTTTTTTACCGGACTTTTATGATAAAATTTCACATAAATTTGCGAGTCATGCAAAATGTTTGCGTTCCGGCGTTCCACGGCGTTTTTTCAAAGAAGCCGCGTGATGTCCGACCCGCCGGACCGCTATCCGAATGGGGGCCTCTTATGCGTACGAGACTGTGTCCGCTTCGGTTCATCCGCGTGTTTCTGGTCGTTGCCGCGTTGCTTGCATGCGTCGCCAACGCGGACGCCGGAGGCGGAACGCGTCATTGCGTCACGAAAACGGGCGCGGGCTCGAGAAACGGCGACGGGTGGGCGAACGCGTACGGCGAGGCGGAGTTCCCGGCGGCCATCCTCTCCGCGAACGAAGGCGACGAATTCTGGGTCGCGAAGGGCGCGTACCGCCCCGTGATTCCGGCGGGCGTTCCGACATCGGACGACATGAGGGCCTCGTTCGTCCTGAAAGACGGCGTGGCGCTCTACGGCGGCTTCGCGGGCGCCGAGGCGGCGAGCGCGGACCGGAACCCCGCGGCGAACGTCACGGCCCTCACGGGAGACCTCGCGGACGATGACACGAACAAAGTCAACGGCGTCACGCTCAGCGCCGACCGGATCGTCGGGACGAACAGCCTCTGCGTGGTCCGCGCGAGCGACGACATCGGCGCGGCGACGGTTCTCGACGGCTTCAGCGTCACGGCCGCGAAGTTCGTGGAAGACGAAAAGGGCTCGGCGGGCGGCGGGCGGAATGTCCCCGACGGCCGGACAAACGAGCTCAGCGACGCCGCCGGGATGATCTCCTCCGGCGGAAGCCCGACCGTGAACGATTGCGTCTTCGCCGGCAACAGCGGGCTCGACGGCGGAGGGATGAGCGTCTGGGGCGGAAGCCCGACGGTGACGAACTGCGCCTTCTCGGGAAATTCGGCGGTTGAAGACGGCGGCGGAATATTCGCCTCCGACACCGTCGGTCTGACCGTCCGGAACTGCACGTTTTCCGGAAACAGCGTTGCGGAGCACGGCGGCGGCCTGTGCAGCACGGGCGGCAGTCCGGTCGTCACGGACTGCGTGTTCACCGGCAACGGCGCCGGAACCGCCGGAAAGCTGTCGAACGGCGTGCAGCCCCGCGGAACGGCCGGCAGACTCGGAGGCGGAATGTACGTTCAAGGGGACGCCCCTTCAGTGACGGGGTGCGCGTTCTCGGGCAACAACGCCGCCGACGAAGGCGGAGGGCTATGCGTCAACGATTCGGAACCGACCGTTGCGGACTGCGTCTTCTCGGGCAATACGGCGGAGAGCGGGGGCGGGCTGGCTGCGGTCAACGACGGCGACCCGCTGGTGTCGCGCTGCATCTTTTACGGTAACACGGCTGACTCCGGCGGCGGACTGGCGGCGGCCAACAACAGCGACCCGACGGTGACAGACTGCACGTTTACCGGCAACACGGCCGGTTATGGCGGCGGGATGTCGACCGGGGAGAGCGGCGGGAACGCGTGGGTGACGCGCTGCACCTTCGACGGAAACACCGCGGTGGGCATCGGACCTAAAGTCGGGGGGGGCGGCGGGATGAGCACAGCGGGAGACCCGAGGGTGTGGAACTGCACCTTCTCGAACAACGCCGCGTCGGAGGGCGGCGGAATCTTCAACGACGCCGACGGATTGCTCCTTTTGTTTTGCACCTTCACGGGCAACACGGCCGATTCCGGCGGCGGGCTGTACAACTACGAGGCCGACGACGGCGACTACGGTCCGCAGGTGAAAAACTGCATCTTCTGGGGAAATCCGGGCGGCGAAATATATAACTATGAGACTCCGAATGCCGTCGTAACATACTGCGTCATCCGGAGTCCGGATATTGCGGGCAAAGCGGATTCGTCGCCCGCGGTGATCATCACCGCCGATCCGCTCCTCGGGCCCCTCGCGTGGAACGGCGGCGCGACCCGGACCTTCGCGCTGCGGCCGGGCAGCTCCGCGATCGACGCCGGAACGAATGCAATCACCCCGAAAACGGGCAGGGCGAAAGGCCTGGTTATCAGCGACGACCAGCGCGGCGTGAGCCGCGACGTCTCGCCCGACATCGGCGCGTACGAATACTGGGAGCGAAAGATCCTGACCGTCCACGTCGAGGGGGCGGGGAGCGCAGCCGTCGACCCGGCCGGGAGCGCGGTCGGCCCGACCGACGACTGCCGGAGCTACGTCGCGGGGACGAGCGTGACGCTGACCGCCTCGCCGGACGCCGGAAGCCTGTTCGTCGGATGGAGCGGCGACGTCTCGGGCTCCGCGGCGACGACGACGCTGACCGTGAGCCCCGACCGGTACGCCAAAGCCGTCTTCGCAACGGAACGGATCATCGCGGCCTCGGCCGGAGCGAACCAGACGTTCACGGTCACGCCGAACGCGGGGTACGAAATCGCAAATGTCGTCGCGGAC
>CALMZW010000230.1 GCA_937870605.1 uncultured Synergistaceae bacterium | reverse complement strand
CCGATGTCTACGAGATCGGAATGAGTTATGTCGGGTATCAGATCCTGTATCCTCTCCTCACAAGCCTGCCCGGCGCCGATGTCGAAAGGGCGTACTGTCCCTGGACCGACATGGAGCAACAACTGCGGTCGCACAACCTTCCCCTGACATCTTTGGAAACGCGGCGCCCCCTTTCCGCTTTCGACGTCGTGGGGTTTACGCTTCAATATGAGTTGAGTTATACGAATATCCTGACGATGCTCGATCTCGGGGGAATTCCGCTTTTCGCAAACGAGAGAAGCGACGACGCCCCGCTCGTCATTGCCGGGGGGCCCGGCGCGATGACGCCCGAACCCGTTGCGCCTTTTTTTGACGTGATCTGCATCGGAGACGGGGAAGTGACGTTGCCGGCTCTCGTGAGTCGTCTCGTCGGGATGACGGGACGTTCGCGATCGGAGAAGCTGGATGCGCTCTCCGATCTTCCGGGCGTCTACCTCCCCGGACGCTCGCACGCCGAGTTCGGTCCCGACGGATGCGTGATCCGTTCGTCACAGCCCCTTCCGATACGGCGGGCGACACTGACGTCCATGAAAGGGGCCTTCGTGTCGGACGGACTTCTCGTTCCGTCCGCGAGCGTCGTGCATGACAGGATCCCGATCGAACTCTTTCGCGGCTGTACGCGCGGATGTCGCTTCTGCCAGGCCGGAATGCTCTACCGGCCGATACGCGAACGGCCCGTCGAGGAGATTGTCGACGCCCTGCTTCGTTGGACGGAGAAGACCGGCTGGGAGGAAATCGGCCTCGTTTCCCTTGCTTCATGTGACTACAGCGGCCTGGAAGATGTCATGGAACGACTGAAACCGATGCTCGAACAAAAACGTGTGAAACTGAGCCTGCCGAGCCTGCGGATGGATGCGTTTTCCGTCGGCCTCGCCGCCGCGCTCGAGCCCGTCAGGCGCGGAGGCCTGACGTTTGCGCCCGAAGCCGGGACGCAGCGGTTGCGGAATGTCATCAATAAAGGCGTCTCCGACGAGGATATAGAGTCGACCCTCGAAGCCGCCTTCTCCCGCGGCTGGGAGCGGATCAAGCTCTATTTCATGATGGGGCTGCCGACGGAAACACGCGAAGATCTCGAGGGAATAGCGAAAATCTCGGAACGCGCCGCCGTAATCGGCCGCAAACACAAAAAACGTGCGGAAATAGCGGTTTCGGTCGCCGGCTTCGTCCCGAAACCGCATACGCCCTTTCAATGGGAAAGACAGGCGACCGTCGAGGAACTCTCAGAACGCGGCCGGTTCGTCAAGAGACTGGTGAACAACCGTCATGTGACGGTACGCTATCACGAAAGCGAACAGACATGGCTCGAAGGCGTCTTCGCGCGTGGCGACCGGAGACTTGCCGGGGTGATTCACGAGGCGTGGAAGACAGGCGCGCGTTTCGACGGGTGGACCGAGACCTTTCGTCCCGATGTCTGGCGCGCGGCGTTCGTCGCGAAAGGCGTCGATCCGGACTGGTACGTCCGCAGAGAGCGCGCGCGCGACGAGTCGTTCCCGTGGGACCATATCGAATCAGGCGTAACGAGGGACTATCTCTGGCGCGAGCGCGAACGTTCGATGGACGGACTGCTGACGCCCGACTGCCGTTTTGGAGAGTGCCACGCATGCGGCTGGGAACGGAACGGATGCGCCGTTTTTGAGCGAAAGGCGGCAGGCGCGTGAGAAAGGTCAGACTGGCGTTTTCGAAGCGGGGGAGGGCCTGCTTCATCCCCCATATTGCGTTGCCGTCGCTCTTTTCGCGAGCTGCATCCCGCGCGGGAATCCGTTTTGTGAGAACCGAAGGTTTTTCGCCTCGTCCGAAGATCAGCCTCGGGCCGGAGCTTCCTGTCGGCGTCGTCGCGCTCTGCGAGCCCATGGACGTATGGCTTGAAGAATGGGAGCCCGGATTGTTCCCGCTCTGGCGTGATA
>CALMZW010000229.1 GCA_937870605.1 uncultured Synergistaceae bacterium | reverse complement strand
GGAAACGAGCGTCGGCGTCGTCGGCGTCCGATGGGATCAGGAGAAAACGCTCAAGACCTACTGGATGCTGCACGGGGACTACCCCGGCGCGGCGGACCAGCTTCTCGCGGGAAACACGATTGCGACGCGTCTCGGCCTCAAACCGGGCGATCGCGTCTCGATGTTCGGCCGCGAACTCCTCGTGAGCGGCGTCCTCGATCCGACCGGGAGCGACGACGACGTCGTCTTCTTCGGCGACCTGGCGTTCATCCAGGAACAGGCCGGACATCCGGGCAAGCTGAACTTTCTGGAGGTCGCCGCGATCTGCGCGGGCTGCCCGATCGACGACATCGTCAAACAGATGCAGGCGACCATTCCCGACGCGGACATCACGGCCATGATGAGCGTCGTGGAACAGCGGATGTACTCGCTGGATTTCGTCTCGAACCTGATTCTGGCGGTCAGTCTCATCATTCTCTTCATCGCCTGCACGATGGTCGGACTCTCGATGATGTCCTCCGTCAACGACAGGAAGCGGGAGATCGGCCTTCTCCGCTCCATGGGATTTTCGAAGGGACAGATCTTCCAGATCGTCTGTTTCGAGGCGTTCCTTCTCGGCGTCACCGCGGGAAGCGTCGGGTACGCCGTCGGTTTCTTCGCGTCGGAAAAGATCCTCGGGGCGCTCAAGATGCTCGAGGGAACGACGCTCTCCTTCGAGCCCCTTCATTTCGCCGTAGCGTGCGGCGTCTTCGGACTCGTCTCCATGGGATCGTCGCTTCTGCCGGCCTGGAAGGCGTCGCGGATCGAGCCGTCCGAAGCGCTCGTGAGCATCTAGGAGGTGTGTGACATGATCGAAGCCGCAGGACTCAACAAGACATTCCGTTCCGACGGGACGGAAACGCATGCGCTCCGCGACGTATCCCTCACCATCCGGGACGGGGAATTCGTCTCCATCGTCGGGCGTTCCGGATCGGGAAAGACCACGCTGCTCAACGTCCTCTCGACCCTTATGTCGCCGGACTCGGGAACGATCCGTTTCGACGGGCGGGAGACGGTGTCCATGAGCGAACGCGATCTCAATAGTCTCAGAAAGAAGGATCTGGCCATGGTTTTCCAGTTTCATTACCTGCTGCCGTACCTGACCGCGGTCGAGAACGTGCTTCTGCCCTTCATGAGCGCGATGCTCCCGGTCGGCAGGGACCGGACCGACCATGCGGCGCGCTGCCTCGCCCGCGTCGGGCTGAAGGGCAAGGAGAACCGGCTTCCCGGGCAGCTCTCGGGCGGCGAGCAGCAGCGCGTGGCCATCGCCCGCGCGCTCGTCACGTCGGCGAAGGTCCTGTTCGCCGACGAGCCGACCGGGAGCCTGGACAAGACCACCGGAAGGGAAATCATGGAACTGATCCGCGGGTTCACGGACGACGGACTGGCCGTCGTCATGGTGACGCACGACCGGGATTATGCGGGAGTCGCCGACCGGGTGATCTCCATGGAGGACGGACGGATCGTCGCCTAGTCGTATAATGGAACGAAACGGCCCGGCCTCCCGGCCGGTCCGGAGAACGCGACAGGGAGGGAACTGCATGAATATCGTGATTGCAGGAGTGGGCGGGATAGGCGGATACTACGGCGGCAGGCTCGCCGCAGCCGGTTCGGGCGCAGGCGGATCCCAGGTGGAGTTCTTCTGCCGGGGGGCGCATCTTGAAGTCATCCGCGAAAAGGGGCTCGAGGTCCGCGCCGCGGACGGAACGTTTACGGCCCGACCGGCGTTCGCGACCGACCGGGCGGACGAGCTTTCCCCGTGCGATCTGCTGCTCGTCTGCGTCAAGACCTATGACCTTGCGGAGACCATCCGGTCGTTGCGGCCGGCGATCTCCCCGGCGACGATCGTCCTGCCGCTCGCAAACGGAGTGAATAACGCACAGCGCATCAGGGACATCGTTCCGGATGCGGACGTCCTCAACGGTCTCGTCTATATCTCGTCGTTCATCGAAGCGCCCGGCGTGATCCGACAGATCGGCGGCAGCCGCGCGCTCGTCTTCGGTCCGGAAAACGGCGGGACGGAGCGGTGCGCGGCGATCGAAACGCTCCTGCGCGGGGCGGGAATCAACGCGACGCTGTCGTCGAACGTCCGTCTCGACGTCTGGTCGAAGTTCATCTTCCTCTCCGCCCTCGCCGCCGTGACGACGCTGACGGGGAAGAACTTCGGAGACCTGCAGAAAGATGCGGAAAGCATGGCGCTTCTGAAGGAACTCATGGAAGAGATACGACGCGTCGGAAACGCGCTCGGGGTTTCGTTTCCAGCCGATGCCGCGGATTCGGCCCTCGGAAAGTTCGCCGGCTTTCCCCCCGAAACGAAGACATCGATGCAGCTCGATGCGGAGCGGGGAAAGCGGACGGAGCTGTCGGAACTCGTCGGTTCGGTCGTGGAGATGGGCGCCCGCGCCGGTGTCGCGACGCCGCGGTACGCGGAGGTTTTCGCGCGCCTCCGCGAAAAGGTGCGGAGCTGATTCCGTTCCGCTAGCGATCCTTCCTTCCGTCAGGCGCTGTATTTCCGGTATCGTGACGGCTTCCCGACGCCGCTTCTCCATTCGTTCCGGTCGCGTGACTCCGACCGGAACGAATGGAGAAGCGGCTTTTTTGTATCGGACCCCGGGAGAGGCTTTTTATGAATTTCGTTGTTTCGACGAGCTAATAGAAGAATTGCGTTTCTAACATGCGAATAAACCTGTAAAACATAGTGTATATTTTGGCAGAAAGGGGAGCGCGACTTGATTTTTCCCCTGATACGTGAAAACATGACAGGTGTCGCAGAGTGCTGAATTTTCGTGTTACACCTATATGTAGACGTGCTATTCGCGATGGACAAAGGAGGACGATAGGGCGCATCTCCGCGATAGGGCATTTCCGGAAGCATCATCACGTCGGATCAACGTCTGCAATCGTTTCGGCCGTACCGAACCATCACATCACAATCCCCGTTTTTTTTGCGGGAGCGCTGGTTCTGTGAAGGGCGTTTCCGCGCCAGGGGACCAAGGAGGGGGAGCATGTCGTTCAGTGCCCAGGAGATGGTCGAAAAGACCAGGAAAATCGTAGCTCCCTGGAAGGAGAAAAAGGGAGGACTCATTCCCATTCTCCAGGAGGTCCAGAAAGAGCTGGGGTACATTTCGTCGGAGGCGATGGAGACGATCTCGAAGGATCTGAAGATCCCGAAGTCCGAGATCTACGGCGTCGTCACCTTCTACGCCCAGTTTCATCTGAAACCCAGGGGGCGTCACGTGGTCCGGGTATGCCGGGGAACCGCATGTCACGTGAGGGGAAGTCTTGCCGTGCTCGAGAAAGTGAAGGAAATCACGGGGATCCGGGAGAACGAAACCACGGATGACCTGCGATTCACGCTCGAACCGGTCGCCTGTCTGGGAGCCTGTGGACTCGCTCCCGTCATGGTGGTGGATAGCCAGACCTTCGGTCGTCTCGATGCGGGCAAGGTCCAGGGCATCCTCGACGCGTTCCAGTAAGGCAGCCTGTCCGGAGCGAAGGGGAGGAATCGGAGCATGACGAACAAGATCAGGACGCTCGACGACCTGCGCCGCATACGTGAGGCGTCCACGGACCTCACATCGGCGAGGAGCAAGGGACGAGCGAGCATCATTGTGGGCATGGGAACCTGCGGCATTGCGGCAGGCGCCCGGGAGGTCATGAGCGCTGCGCTTCGGGAGCT
>CALMZW010000228.1 GCA_937870605.1 uncultured Synergistaceae bacterium | reverse complement strand
CCGATGGCGTCATACCCGGTATTGGCGCCGACGCTTTTGAACGCTCGCGTATTCACGTTCCGCAGCGCCCCGAGGTGAAGCTGCTGCACCCACCCCTGGTCGTGGTCCATGACGAGCAATTCATACAGGACGGCCGAACGGAACTTCAGCAGCGATGGGCCGGAAAGCGCCTTCCCTCCCCGGACGGCCGAGTATGCCTGTTCGGTTTCTTCGGTCGTCCAGTCCTCCGCATACGGGACCTCGATGCCGTAGTCGGACAGACGGCATCCCTGCTCGTGAAAGAACCGATGCCGCCGCTTCAGGCATTCGATGAACCACCCGAACGAATCCGCGCGGACGCCCGACGCAGCCTCAAGACGATCCACCCACGCGTTGAACTCTTTGGGACGATGCGCATTGAGCGCCGCATCCGGACGGAACGCCGGGGCGACGACGGTCTCGAAGCCGCTCTCACGGATGACGCGGTGATATTCGAGCGAGTCCGTCGGATCATCGGTCGTACACAACGCATCGACGTTGAACTTGCGGATGATGGAACGGACCGAGAATTCCGGCGTCCGGAGCAGACGGGAACAGTGTTCGTAGATCTCTGTCGCCGTCTCGGGACGCAGGAGCGCGTCCACGCCGAACGTACGGCGCAACTCCAGATGCGTCCAGTGGTACAGCGGGTTCCTCGCCGTCTGGGGGACGACCTTCGCCCAGGCCGCGAATTTCTCCTCGTCCGGGGCGTCGCCGGTGATGAAGCGTTCATCGACGCCGCAGGCCCGCATGGCCCGCCACTTGTAGTGGTCGCCGCCAAGCCAGACCTGCGTGAGATTCTCGAAATTCCGGTCTTTCGCGATGTCTTCCGGCGGGATATGACAGTGATAGTCGATAATCGGCATCGGAGCCGCGTATTCGTGGTACAGGCGCTGCGCGGGCTTCGAGTCCAGAAGGAAATTCTCGTCCATAAAGGGTTTTGGCGTTTCGGAAAGGGATTGCGCGTTCATATAGAACATCCTCCTTGTCAGGGCATCAGTTCCATTCTCTGGAAATCTATTCTACCCTATGACAAGGAATTTGGCTCCCTTTTGCCGCAGAAAATTCAAGTTTTTTCGAAACGCCCGGGCGCTCCGCGGATCCCGTATTTCCCGCGGAGCGCCCGGCGACGAATCCGAACCGGTGGAGCGGTCCCTAACGCAGAACCGGCAGCGCCCCCGTAAAACCGGAAACTTTTTTGTCGGCGCCGAAAATGCACAACCCGGAGAACTCAAGCTGCGACGTCTGCGTTCCGCTCATCCGCTCCCGGTACAGATCGTAGCTCTTGCACCCCTGCGCGAGCTTGCTGAAGCCGATGACGGATATGTCGGGGTCGAAAGCGTTTACGACCCTGCCGTGCAATCCCCTCAATTCCTCCGCCGACGCCATGAGGATCGGCAGGTTGACCTTCGTGATTCCCCGGTGCGTATAGCCGTCCGCGTCGATCACGTCCGGGCCGATCAACCCGTCGACCTGCGCGCCGAGGCTCATTCCAAGCGCAGCCGCGGCATTCGTCTTCAAGCCGAGCGGCAAATCCCTGTCAACAACGATGACACATTTCACGTTCATGCCTCCTTCGCATTCGATGCCGGGCATTATCCGTCCCCGACGCGCGGCGCTCTAGGAAAAAATTGCTCATTCCGGATCGTTCGACGCGATATAGTGCGCCGGAGTGCTGCCGCAGATTTCCCGGAAGACGCGCGTGAAGTGGCTCTGATCGTAGAATCCGGTTTCCAGCGCCGCCTCCGCAATCGGAACGCCGCTCCGCAACAGACGTTTCGAATCGTCGATCCGGAGCGCCATCTGGAAGGCGTGCGGCGTCATGTCGAACGCACGGCGAAAAGCCCGCACGAGGTGAAACCGACTCAGGCCGGAGATCCCGGAAAGACGGTCGAGCGGAAGATCCTCCCGGAAATGCGCGTGAAGGAAGTCCGCGACACGCGATACGGGCTCCGGAATCGAATCGGCCTCATTTCGGGACTCCGACGGCGACGAGATTCTCTCGGCGACGAGTCCCAGGAGGAAAAGAAGCGTCTGTTCCTTCTCGCCCGCTTCCCTTTCGCCGGAGAGAACCGAGAACGCGTCTTCGACCCGTCTTCGGAAATCCGGATCCAACCCGACTATTCGCGGACCGGCGCCGCAGAAAGGAATGCGTTCGTCCGGAGGGAGGACGCCCGGCGAAACAAACAGCATCCGGAAGCTCCATTCATCGGCATCGTAGGGATTGCAGGAGTGAACCGTTCCGGGAGGAAAGACCACCAGCGTATCCCGGTCGACGAGGAAGGGGCCGCCGGCGCATTCCACGCGACTCTGTCCCCGTTCGACGAGCGCAACGGCTATCTCGTCGTGGAAATGCCCCCGGGTGGAATGCAGACCGGAGTGACAGCTCTTTATTTCGAATACGGGAAAAGAGGGATCCCGGTAGAATCCGATCTCCTTCATTTCATGAAACACGCGGGCCTGACGCACGGCCCTTTGCGTCGCAGCGTTCGGCCGCCGACAATACAACGAAGCCCGCCTTTCCCCAAAGAATCCATATCTCGTACCTCCTCCACCGGCGCTTCCATTAGTATCTTTTCGTTCCCGACTCGACCCGCCGATACAGTATACGGAACGATTGCACGCTTTTGAAAGCCCCGCATCTCTGGCGTTTTTTCACGTTCACTTTATAATCATGTCATTGATTACGTTTTCACGAAGGGGCGACGATGAACGAATGATCGACGTGGCCGGAAATGCGTTCAAAGATGCGATTCTCTCGATGGACAGGAGCACAGCCGGTTCCGAACTGCGGCGCATCTGGGAGAACGGAGGACGGACGCCGGCGTCCGTCGAATCCGTCGTTCGCCTCGTCCTCGAAGACATCGGAAACGAATGGGAACGTGGAGATCTCTCCCTCGCGCAGGTGTACATGAGCGGCGTCCTCTGCGAAGAACTCGTCGCCCCGTTCCTGCCGGAACGCGGTTCCGCCTTTCCGTCCGACAAGGGGCCACGCATGGCGATCGCCGTCCTTGAAGACCGGCATACGCTCGGGAAACGCCTGGTTTCTTCCGCTCTCCACGCCGAGGGCTACTTCCCGACCGATTACGGCAGCGGACTGA